>WFQS01000031.1 GCA_015486915.1 Desulfobacteraceae bacterium | reverse complement strand
TTACTTTATGCAAAAAATCCTGTATCACTAAGGCCTTTAAACATCATCGGACAGGGTGCAGACCACAACAATGATGATGATCAGGGCAAAGTTGAAAACAATAAAGATATCTCTAAAACCAGTAAAACCAGTAAAACCAGTAAAACCAGTAAAACCAGTAAAACCGGTAAAACCGGTAAAACCGGTAAAACCGGTAAAGCCCGTAAAACTCACGAAAACCGTAAAATTATCGAATTGAATTCTTTTTTTGAGGATAATTCCTTTCTATCTGCAAAACTTAAAAATGAAGGGCATAAGGAGAACCTGTTAAAACCCCTTGCAGATTTCTGTATTGAAAAAGAACAATCCGGCATGTCAGTTGTTGTTGTATGCCCAAGTGATGCCCAGGCGCACAGGCTTATATCTCTACTTCAGCCCTATGGGATTGAACCGCTGTATATTAAAAATTTCCGAGAGATCAATAAAAAGGCTTTAAGAAGCAGATCAAAAAAGATTTCACCAAATATTTCAAAAAAGACTTCACGAAAGACTTCACGAAAGACTCCAGGTATATTCTATACAACAGGAACAATTGAAACCGGTTTTTCAATGCCTGAAGAGATGTTTGCCCTTGTCAGTGATCAGGAAATATTCGGATCAAAGCATCAGAGAATCAGAACAGGGAAAAAAAAGTCAGGAATCAAAAGGGCAAAGACAAAATTTATAACCCCTGAAGAGTTGAAAAAAGGTGATATTGTCGTGCATCTTGAGCACGGCCTTGGAAGATATGAGGGCCTTGCCACCATAAAAGTCATGGGAATTTCAGGGGATTTTATCCTGATTTCCTACAGGGATGGTGACAAACTTTATCTTCCCGTTGACCGAATGGAAATGATTGAAAAATACATCGGCATGGAAGGATACAGCCCCCTTCTCGATAAAATAGGCGGTAAAACCTGGCTTAAATCCAGGGCAAAGGCAAAAAAAGAAGTTGAAAAAATAGCAGGTGAACTTTTAAATTTATACGCAAGCCGCAGGGTTAACAAGGGTTTTGCATTCAGTCCCTCGGATGCCATGTTCAATGATTTTGAGGCTAATTTCCCCTATGAGGAAACTTCTGACCAGCTTAAAGCCATTGATGATGTGTTAAACGATATGGAGGATGAAACTCCAATGGACCGGCTTGTTTGCGGTGATGTGGGATATGGCAAAACCGAAGTTGCCATAAGGGCTGCGTTCAAGGCTGTAAATGACGGAAAACAAGTGGCTGTGGTTGTTCCCACAACTATTCTTGCCGAGCAGCACCTACAGACATTCAGGCAGAGATTTGATTCTTATCCGGTGAGGGTTGAAGCACTTTCAAGGTTTCGAACAAAAAAGGAACAGATAAAAATATTAAATGATCTGAATGATGGCACCATAGATATTGTCATTGGGACCCACAGGCTGCTTCAAAAAGATATTTCCATTAAATCCCTCGGGCTTCTTGTGATAGATGAGGAACAGCGTTTCGGTGTCAAACACAAGGAAGCGCTGAAAAAAACAAGGAGCACAGTGGATGTTCTTGCACTGACAGCCACGCCAATACCAAGATCATTGCACATGTCCCTTACCGGAATGCGGGATATCAGCGTGATATCAACGGCACCTGAAAACCGCCAGGCAATCGTTTCATACATTTCTGAATTTGATGATTCCATTGCTGCAGATGCCATAAAAAAGGAGATGGCAAGGGGAGGCCAGATATTTTTTATCCACAATAATATTAAAACAATATTTAAAACTGCTGAAAAACTGCAGAAACTCGTACCTGAAGTTCGCATAGGGGTCGCCCACGGCAGGCTTGCCGAGACAAATCTTGAAAAAGTGATGTTCCAGTTCATAAACAGGGATATCGATATGCTGGTGTGTACCACAATTGTTGAGTCAGGTCTTGATATCCCTTCTGCAAACACCATGATATTGGACAGGGCGGACAGGTTCGGACTTGCCCAGATATACCAGCTTCGCGGCAGGATAGGAAGGGGTGTTGACCAGGCATATGCATATCTTTTTGTTCCGGATGAACATAAATTAACAAGAAAT
>WFQS01000030.1 GCA_015486915.1 Desulfobacteraceae bacterium | reverse complement strand
CCTCGCTGTTTTTTTTATAAAAAAGAGCTCATTTTTGGCAGAGTCACAAATGCTTTTTCTATGTTCGTCAAAATCTCTGATTCTTTGAGACGCTGTAACGCTGTTCAGATCTGCCTCATGGCAGTTATTTAAACAGGCAAAAGCATGAAGCGGGATACTGGCCTTTAAATCATTTTATATTTATTTATGATTTTGATTTAAAACGCTCCATTAGAGATCCCCATACTCCATTGGGCAGGAAAAGAACTGTCATGGATATTATGGCACCAAGAATGATAATATAAAGTACCTGATATTCAGAAAGATATGTCCAGAAAAACGTTTTAAAAGAAAAAATTATTACAGCGCCTATTGCCGGACCGATCAGGGTTCCAAGTCCACCAAAGACCGCCATGACAACTGCCTGGTCCGTAATAATATCCCCAAAGGCGGAAAGTGGATTAATATATGTTATCCAGTAGGCATATATGCATCCGAGAATACCTGCCGGAACTGCCGAAAGAATGAACGCCTGCATTTTAAGGTGGCTGGGATTCAGGCCAAGAGCCATGGCACCTTCCTGATCTTCTCTTATGGCCTTTAATTTAAGACCAAAGGGAGCATACTCAAGCAGGAACCAGTAAACGGAAAATGTTATTACAACAGTTCCAAGCATAATAAAGTAGAAAAAAACAGGGTTAAGAAACGGCGGCAGCCTGATCCCGTCAGGTCCTCCCGTAATGGAAAGAACAAGTGCTAACTGCTGTACGGCAAGGGCAAGTGCCCATGTTCCAATGGCAAAATATGAACCTTTTAGACGCAGGGTGGGCACTCCTACAACAAAAGCCACAAGGCCTGCAATAATACCGCCTATGGGAAGCGTTAACAGAAAAGGGATACTGGTATGATTCATTAAAATTGCAGTACAGTATGCTCCTACACCAAAGAAAAGAGCATGTCCGAAATTAAGATACCCTGTGTACCCGGCAAGGATATCAAGAGAAATTGCAAGTCCTATCCACATGATTGTTTCCGTGGCAATCCTCATAAAAAAAGGAGCGGAGTTGAACAACGGCAGTAAAAACAATAAAACAGCAATTCCTGCAAAATATTTGTAAAACCTGTGGTGCATTTTTTACCATCCTTTTCCAAAAAGACCTTTTGGTGAGATTAACAGAATTATGTATAAGATAGCAAATACTGCAAGGAGCGTGTAGCTCGCGCTGAGATAAACTATGAAGAAGGACTGAACAAGTCCAAGCAGAAAAGCTGCCCAGGGAACCCCGGGCAGATATCCCATACCGGCAAGGACCACAATAAAAAAAGCAAGCACCGTGTAATTCCCGCCGCCCATGGCTGTCATGGAAAATATTGTTGCAATTAAAATTCCTGTCATGGCACTGATTCCAACGTAGATGCCGTAAACATAGGAGGCTGTTTTCCCGCTGTTTACACCCATGAGCCCCGATGCCTCCCTGTTCTGGGCAAGAGCCCTGACTCCTGTGCCGAAATAAGTCTTTTTGAGCATTAGATTAAGGCATAGAAAAACAAGGATGGCAAAAACAAGTCCTGCAAGACGAATCATGGGGATCGTGAGGAAAAAATCTCCTTTTGAAAAGAGAAAAGTTTTATTGGCCAGGACCGTGGGAATTGACCTGCTGTAAAACCCAAACACGGTAAGTCCCAGTCCCCTTATTATCATCATAAGGCCAAAGGTAAAGACAAGCCCCATGAGTAGTGGATTGCCACGCTTTCCGCTTATGGCATGCTGAATTACCGGCTGGAGAAAATATCCTATAATAAAGAAAAGGATAAAGGCGACGGGCAGCAGAAAAAAAGGATCAATACCTGTCCATAGATTCAGGTAATATCCCAGAAACGCTCCGAGCATAATCCATTCCCCCACTGCCATATCTATGATATGCATTACACCGAATGCCATGGAAAAACCCATGGCAATCAGTATATAAATGCCTCCGATCATTATGCCGTCCAGAATAACCTGGGGAAGAAGTTCCATTTTTATTTCCTTTTATTTCCTTTTTACAACGATCTTATGGCCGAAAGTGCCATGTTTTTTGAATTTATGCCATAAAAAAGCAAAATCTTTGTTGATCTGCGGGTATGGACAGCCTTGGTTTCCTTTAGTTAATGCTTTTTCATATAAAACCTCTGTCACCGGCAGGACGGCTTCTTTATTTCAATGTCATTGGATAGTCAGCCTGTTTTTCCCTGTATTGTGCAGGTCCTACAATTACGGGAATACCATTCTGTATCTGGAGTGCAAGTGGAGTCAGTCCAACATTGGAATGATAGAATTCGCCCTTGTCTGCAAAACGTAAGGGGCCGTAAAATGTATTTATATTCAAATTTTCAAGTGCTTTTACAAGGGAAAGCCTCTCAGACTGATCAAAGGGAGGTGTCACCCCTGCCTTCATCACTGCTGACTGAAATGCAATTCCTGCAGCAGAACATCCGGCCATTGTGTAATCCGGTGTGATTTTATATGCTTTTTTTATGTCAGAAGCGTAATCTGCGGCATTTTTCCAGATCAGCTGTCCTTTGGTATTAAGTGTAGATGTCCATACGGATGCTCCGAAGACCTGCTCTGCATTTTTCCCAAGTGCCTTGACAAATGCAGGCTCTGTCACACCATAATGCATGATAAGTGCCTTTGGGACCCATCTTATCTGATGAAGGACTTTGACAAGTCTGATAAGTTCTTCGTCGTGTCCGCCAAATGCAAGGATATCAGGACGTCTTACCCTCATTGCCGCAAGATATGGGGTCAGATCCTGTCCGGATGGAATAATATCGTATTTAAGCACTTTTATTCCAAGTTTTTTTGCCGTATCTCTGAAAGTTTCAGCGGTGGCCTTGGAAAAAGCATCGTTGGAGCCTATTATCACAGCTGTTTTCGGAGCTGGTTTTAAGTTAGCGATAACTTTTAGAGCCCCTGCACCTGTAAAATTAACCGGTGGTATTGTCCCGAATGTATATTTGAATTTCTGCCTCCAGATAATGGGTGATTCAGCAGAACCTGTGATCATTGGAATTTTGTATTTTTCAAGAACAGGAGCTGCTGCAAGGGTAACCCCTGATGAATAAGGGCCAAAGGCAAAATCAATTTTATCCTGGGTGGCAAGTCTTTCAGCACCTGAAGCTGCCTGGGAAGGCTCAGACTGGGCATCTGCATATATCAGTTTTACCGGATATTTTGTTCCATTAATATCTATGCCGCCCGCCTCATTGACTTTTTTTGCCCACATGTCATAACCTTCTTTAGTTACGTTTCCACCCGTGGCAAGGCTTCCTGAAAGGGAAGTGATAACACCGATTCTTATGGGAACCCCGGAAGCCTGTGATGGAAGGGGAAAAACCGCGATTAGAGCCAGAATAAGGGTGATCATAATGCCTTGTTTCATAATTTACCTCCGTATTAAATATTAAAAAAATTAATGTAAAGGATATACACAATATATGTATATCTCTGAGCTTAAGGTGACGGATTAAGTGATTTGATTAGATACTTTTGATGGTCTCGTAAAAAGTCGAAAATGCTATGACTGCTATTAATAATTTCAGTATGTTACAGCGTAAAAAATAGCAAAATTGGACTTTTTACAGGTTCATCACTTTTAACTTTTATAACTATTTCCACCGGTAAATCACCTGCTGTTTCCCAAGCATAATGCATGGAACATAAATTGTTCGCTGCTTTAAGAAATAAAATTGCCCGGCTTACGGATTCTAAGATAAGCAAAAGATATGCCCGCACCGACTGATTAAACGAAAATAAGCTTTGATTTTTTTTTAATGATACTGTGTATGTGCTGCCGGGTATATTACAAAAGCTTTTCTCTATATAACGGCCATGAGGCCGAGTTGAGTTCTCTCAAACAGCCTCAAAGAATCAAGGATTCTTACAAAAAAAGGAACTGCTATTTTAAAAAAATACAAAAAAATTTTTCAGTCTTGTTTTAAAATTTTATTGTATCTGGAAGTGACCATTTTGGAAATGTCAATTTTATGCAATTATGCATATATTTTATAAAATTATTTTACTGCGTATTTTTT
>WFQS01000029.1 GCA_015486915.1 Desulfobacteraceae bacterium | reverse complement strand
CAATGATACCGGTTTAATTTTTATTTAACTGCCATGAGGCAGATCTGAACTGCGTTACAGCGCCTCTCGACAAACATAAAAAGAGCATTTGTGACTCTGTCAAAATTACGCTCTTTCTAATAAAATATACAGGGATTAAGGGAAAAGCAGAAAAGATTTGATGCTTAAAACACTCTCCCTGCGCCGGTACTAACCGTATCAGGTTCCAAGGGTTGAAGCTTTCAGCTCCTCTCAGCTTTTTATAACTGCCTCATGGTCGTTATAAAAAAAGCACCCCCAGTGAAATATGTGCATTCTATATATTTTTATTTAAAGGAATAGTCAATGGAGAATTCAAAAAGTGGAAAATTAACCAGTCAGTTTACGTTTTTTTTCTGTGAGCAATTTTTTCATTTGATTGTTTGAGAAACCTCACATCTTTTTTGTCGCATAATCTTTCATGTCAGGAATGGCACCACCCGCCACAGCCCATAAATATAAACTTGCAACTGAAGCGTAAGGTGTATACCTCCGCCAGTATTTCACAAAATTTTTTTTACGGATGGCTCTGTGGTGATACAGCATCCGCAGACCTCGCAATATAGCCAGATCGCCATAACTTAGAACATTAGACCGTTGCATGGAAAAAATCATCAGCATTTCCGCAGTCCATACGCCTATTCCTCTCAATTGTGACAATTCGGTACATATTGTTTTATCATCCATGGCGTACAGTGCCTGCAGGTCAAATTCTTTTTTTTCAATTTGACGGGCAATATCCTGCATATACTCAATTTTACGGAACGAAATCCCTATTTGCTGTAACTCTCTATCCGAAGCCTTAGAGACTGATTCAGGCGTTATAACAGGGAATGCGGTTTTCATACGTTCCCAGATGGTGGTATGCGCTTTGGTGGAAATCTGTTGTCCGATAATGGCGTGCATCAACGCCTGGAAAAGGTCAGGAATGACCGGGCGTTTGATCATCCCGATTTTGTCAATGACTTCTGCCAGTCTTTGATCTTTACCTTTTAGATGTTCAATCTCTTTTGTTCCATATTTAAAAAAATGTTCTGTCATTTTAAAAGCAAGCTGTCGTTTAGAGTTCATCCATTCCGCTGTAGTACACTGTCACCGATTGTTTTTTTTACGGAGAAATCATTTTTACGTTTTTTTAACTCTTTTAAACAAACGAATTCGCCATTTTTACAGCGTCAAGATAAAACCCCGGCAATTTTTGTTCAACAGGCTTTTTTGAAAGCGCTGCAAAAATTTTGTGCTTCCATTTACCCTGTTCAAACCCTTTAACAATACTTAAAATTATATTAAAGTCTTTATTCTTTCCCAACAGTGCCGTTTTTATTTTATCTGAAAGGACAATATGTTCAAGGATATCTTTCATGCTGCAATCCAGTATGGCATCCATAAGTGAAAAAAGGCCCAGAATAAAAAGCTCATCTTTTGTGAAACAGGTATTAAACACAGCTCCGCATTTTTCACACATCCTGGCCCGGATAATGGAAATTCTAACCAGTTCGTCGGGTTTTTGAGCACCCAGGTCAGATATCACTATAATACTGATAAATTTTTTGAGTTCATCGACACCCAGATAGGTAATGGCTTCCTTAATCGTATTGACAGGGATTCGCCTGTTAAAATAGGCAGAATTAATAAATTTAAGGAGTTTAAAGGATACGGCCACATCATTTTTAATGAGTTCTTCGACATTCTCCGGAATCATTTCTTTACGGCTGACTTCATTAATGAGTTTTATCTTTATGGCCTGAGTGGCTGATATACCTTTTGTAGATAAGATTTCAGGCCTTGAAAAAAAATATCCCTGGAACAGGTCAAATCCCATTTCAACAGCCTGTTCAAATTCGCCATAGGTTTCAACTTTTTCAGCTAAAAGAAGGACGTCATGACTGGATCTGACCTGTTTTATAATTTTATAAAGGGTATCCAGCGGTGTGGCGATCACATCAAATTTTATAATCTTACAAAGAGCCATCATGGATTCGAATTTTTTATGATAAACAAAATCGTCCAGGGCAATGGTAAATCCCTTGCTGCTGAATAGAGAGAGTGCAGCAATCACGTTTTCATCCGGTTCAATGTTTTCCAGCACCTCAATGATGAAGTGTTCCCTGGGTAAAAGCAGCGGAATTTTTTGAAGAATCAATTTTTTCGTAAAATTGATCAAGCCGGGTTTGTCCCCTAAAATTTCGTTGAAATCAAAGGGGAAAAACATATTTGACATTAAATTTGAAGTGGCGGCATCCCCGTCAATATCAGGGAAGACATTTTCCAGGCCGAGCCGGAACAACAGCTCATATCCAAAAATTTTTTTATTCGGTGTAAAGATCGGTTGTCTTGCAACAAAAGCATCCATATCATACGTCCCATATCAAATTTACGAATATATTACAATACACGATAAATGATTGATTACCAATACTTTAATCTGGGTACGACCATCTCACAAAATAATAAGCAACAGGTGAAATTTCCTATCCCCCCCAAAAAAAACATTTTTTTATCTCAGCCTTTTGACGGAGAAAAGGTCGTTTCTACTCTCCTGACATGGGGGCACGATTATAAACATTTACCTTTCAGCAAATTTTCGGGATGATGCTGTAAACATTCAAATCCTGTTTTTTGCCTTTTAACTTTAATTCTCCAAGGGGGGTAACCCTTTGAATGTTTTGAAACTGATTCATGTCAGTCTTAATATCCTCGAATACGCTTCTGGACAGGTATATCTGGTTACCATTGGCAAGGGACTGAAGCCTCTGGGCAGAATTTACAGTATCTCCTATGACTGTATAGTTCATATGATTCTCAGATCCCAAAAAACCGGCAATCAGGTCTCCTGTATTAATGCCGATACTCATTTTCAGGTGGCAATATTCCTGGCCCAGATCGCGTTTGAACAGATGAAATGCCTCAAACATTTCAAGGGCGGCTGTTACGGCCTGGAAACTACATCTTTCATCGTCAATGGGAGCTCCGAAAATAGCCATGACGCAATCACCCATCAATTTATCAAGGGTTCCGCGATGTTTAAAAACAATGGGTATCATGCATGAAAAAAAAGAGTTTAAAACCTTAAAAACTTCCTCGGCCGGAATTTTCTCAGAAAGGGTTGTAAATCCGACTAAATCCGCGAAAATTACACAAGCTCTTTTTGTTTTACCACCTAACTTGGGGCTGCCGCTTTTTAATATTGTCTTGACAACATTTTTGGAAAAAAATCGGGAAAGATAAAAAATATGTTTTTCTTCATTTATTTTGTCGGAATAAAATCTTCTAAATGTTATTGTATTCATCAGATGATCCCGCACAATGGAATAAAAGAAAAGATCCTCTTTTTTAAAGCCCTTCTTCCTGTCGTTGAACAGAATAAGTGCACCATGGACCTGTTCACCGGAAACAAGCGGCAGTGCATATAAAGATCCCTTTGTTTTTGTACACTCCTTTAAAGCATCAATATCCTCGATCAGGATATCTTTTTGTTCAGTTATAATTTTTTTCAAAAGGTTGGAGCTTTTTAAGAAGGAATAGTTTTTATCACTGTCCAGAGTTGCTGCGATATATTTTTCTTTTTTATTCTGGAAATCTTTAAATAGATAGAAAACAGCTCCAGATAGATTTTTGTATTTAATCAGACAGTCAAGCTGGTGGCGCCATACTAAATCCGGGTCAGTCAAGTCAATGGATTTCATTGACTCAATCATCTCCTTTAATATGGATAATTCATTTATCTTTATTTCATATTTACTTTGGATGGATAGAAATTTTTCCCTGAATAATTCAAAGTGGACCTGATTGAATTTGTCATTTTTATGTGAAGTATCTGTCATAATAGCCTTATTTGAGGTTATGAAAACAAAGAAAAAATCTCACTGTTATTCTCTAAAAAGTTTCTTGCACCTTTTATTTCTTCTTTAATTGCATTAATGGTAAAATCATCAAAGATGGACTGCAGGGTATCCATGTGGTCTTTTAGTAAAGAAGTATTTTTTTTCGGTTCATCATCGTTTTCAATGCTGGAGAGGTAATTTGCAAAACCTAAGATAGCGGCCAGATCAGCATGATTTTTAGAAGAAGAGGGGTGGTGATGGAACGATATCGCCTGTATCAGGGATTCCGGGAGGTTCCATTTTTTTGCAATGAGTCCGCTGACAATACCATGGTTATATCCAAAAATATCTTCTTCAAACTCATAGATTGGTAAATCGGTTTCCCTGGAAAGTTTAATTATTTTTTTATATTCGTCGGGAAAACTCTTAAATAAAAAAAGCTTGCCGAAATCATGGAGAATACCCGCTGCAAAAATGCCTTCCTCTGTAAATTTTTGCCTTTCACGGCACAGGTACTTGCCGATTAAAGCTGTTCTTACCGAATGTTTCCATAGCATTCTGGAATCGATAAACCCCTTCAAACCTGGTATTTTAAAAGATTTGGAAAGGCTCAGGCCAACAACCATATCAGTTATTTCGTCGGTTCCAAGAATGATTGCAGCTTCCTTGACTGAACTGATTTTCTGGGAAAAACCGTAGAATGAGGAGTTCACAAGTTTCAGGAGTTTCAGAGTCATAACCGGGTCAAGCTCTATGATTTTTTGAATATCATCAATTTCAGATTTTGGATCCATGGCAACTCCATAGATTTGTAAGGCGATTGACGGAATGATTAAGAGCGATTCAAGCCGGCGTAATTTGAGAATAACGGCTGTTTGATTTTTTTCTCGTTCAACCAGTTTTGTCCTGACATCCATTGTGGTGATTAGATGTTCAATCTTTTTTTTAGCTTCAATTTCCTTTTCAGATGCTGCCTGGCTTTTTATTTTTTCCAATGGTTTATATGCCAGGGGGAAATCATGGGGAAGCCTTAAACAAAAAAAATTCTGATCGGCAATGGAAAGCCAGCGCAACCCGCCCCATAATAATTCCGGGTCCATGGTTATCAGCTTCCAGAATAACAAGCCCCGGGCGTCATTAAAAATATTATTGATGAGGTAGGGCTGAACTGCAGGGATTTTGTTAGATTGTGATTTTTTCTGCACTTTTACTTTTACGGATACCGGCTCTGGTTTTTCCCCTGGTGCAGTATAGGTATCAATCCTTCCCTGTATGACATGAATCAATTCATAAAAAGAATATCCATCCTTCGGGAAAATGGCCTCGCCAATTTTAACGTCAGCATTTGGATGGGTAATGTTTTTAACGATTTTTATGATTTTTGGGATCAGTATATGCAAGCCGTTTTCATTCGTTGTAAATCCAAAGAATAAAAGTTTATGGTCATCAATGGCATAGACTGAATCACTTTCCCGGAAGTTTTTTTCGATATCATTTTCACGTCCTGTCAAGGGGGTCAGATGGTCTTCTTTATTCCCGGGTTGGACAACCACATATAAAAAAGCTGCATCCACACCTGCCCTGAGAGCCATGTTCAATAATTTGGAAATCCATTTGAGATGCAGTTGATCAATGTAAAAAGGCAGCCTTTTATCTTTGATTACCTTGTGGACTGATACGCCAGCATTTATGTCCTTAAGCCTTTTTAAGGCTGCGGTGATGATATTTTTAGAAGGGCTGTCGCATAAAATAGCAGGCGGCGAATTTAATATATGTTCTGCCTGTTTTTTTGAGAAACCAAAGTTACTGCGGATATATTCGATAAAAGCATTATTTTGTTTTGAATATAATTTTTTAAATATTATTCTGTAGACTATTTCTTCCATCATATGCTTTCATTAACTTGATTTACCATTTGATGCAAGTAAATATTTATAGTAATTTATGACATTTATTTTTTTGTATCAAATTTTTTAAAATTTTAAAAAAGTTCGAAACCCAGTGCCGAGAATTAGTGCCTCACCCCTGAATTTTTGTAATAAAAAACAGGAAATTGAGGCAGGCACATGGGTTGCGGGC
>WFQS01000028.1 GCA_015486915.1 Desulfobacteraceae bacterium | reverse complement strand
TGTCTTATCCACAATAAAATCAACATTTTGTTTTACCAGCATTTTTTTTACAATCTCAAAATGCTCTGAGCATTCATTGCATAGATGTCCAAGGGTTGACGGTGCATTTTCAAGGGCCTTTCTGCATGACAAAGACTTGCAGTCAAGGGTCCTTAAGGGATTTTTCTCCATGCGCCGTTTACAGTCAGGGCACAGTCTGTCATAGTTCATGGTGAGAAAATCTTTTAATGCTTTTTGAAAGACAGGCCTGCATTCAGGACAGCCAAGTGAATTTATATGGGCTTTAAGACCTGAAAGACCGAGCCTTTTAAATAATTCATTGAGAATTAAAATCAACTCGGCATCAATATAAGGAGAAGAGACACCGAAAACTTCGGCATCTATCTGGTAAAACTGGCGGTATCTTCCCTTCTGGGGACGCTCCCTCCTGAACATTGGACCAATGGTATAAAATTTTCTAACGGGATCTGCAGCATACATTTTATGCTGAATATAGCTTCTCACAACGGAAGCTGTTGCCTCGGGCCGTAAAGTCAGTTTATCACCCTTTCTGTCGGGAAATGTGTACATCTCCTTTTCAACAATATCGGTGGTCTCACCAATGCTTCTCGCAAAAAGTTCTGTTTTCTCCAGTATTGGGAGACGAATCTCCCTGAAACCAAAATTATCAAAAAGTTCTGAAGCTGTTTTCTCAATTTTCTGCCACAGCGCAATATCCTCTGGCAGTATATCCCTGAAACCTCTTATCGTCTGTATCATTATTTTTCTTTTTTTTATAAGAAACTCTCGTTAAATTTCTTTAAAAATAAGAGTTTCAATATTTGTTGTGAGGCAATCCGGGCAAATCCCGGTTTGCCTCATGGCAGTTTATTAGAAAGAGCGTAATTTTGACAGAGTCACAAATGCTCTTTTTATGTTAGTAAGAATCTTTGATTCTTTGAGGCACTGTAACGCAGTTCAGCTCGGCCTCATGGCAGTTATTCGGAAAGAATATATTGTACAGCTTTTTTTATGCGTTGAACAGTTTTTTCTTTTCCAAGGGCAAGGATCATTTCAAAAATACCGGGACTGACGGTTTTTCCTGTGAGAGCAACCCTTACCGGCTGGGCAATTTTACCGAACTTCAGATTATTTTCTTCCATTATTTTTTTAAAAATTTCTTCAAGATTTTTTTCATTAAATAAATCTAAGGATTCTATTAATTCCCCTGTTTGTTTTAGAGGATCAAGAAAAGAGGCCTTTAAAAATTTCTTTGCCGCTTTTTCTTCAAATTCTATATCTTCCTTAAAATAGAACTCAATGCTTTCAGCCATTTCCACAAGGGTTTTTGCCCTTGGCTGAAGGGTTTCAACGGCGAGTTTCAAGGCAGTATCATTGTCCGGCTTAATCTGCCTTGCTTCAAGATATGGAATAAGATTTTCAGCAATTTCATCCGGTGTTTTTGCCTGAATATGCTTTGCATTTAATGCTGTCAATTTCTTTATATCAAACATGGATGGAGATTTGCCAATATGTTTGAGAGAGAATTTTTCAATAAGCTCATCCCTTGTAAAAAATTCCTGGTCCCCAAATGACCACCCAAGCCTTACAAGATAGTTAAGCATTGCATCGGGAAGGAAACCCATTTCCCTGTACTCACTCACCGACATGGCACCGTGGCGCTTGCTGAGCCTTGCCTTGTCATTACCCAGTACCATGGGTACATGGGCAAATTTTGGTAAATCAGCTCCAAAAGCCCTGTAGAGAAGTATCTGTTTAGGTGTGTTTATAAGATGGTCATCACCCCTTATTATCGTGTTGATACCCATGGTCATGTCATCCACAACAACTGCAAGGTTGTACATAGGACTTCCATCGCTTCTCTGGATTATAAAATCATCTATTTCACTGTTCTGAAAAGCTGTGGAACCTTTTATCATGTCATCAACAACTATGGTGCCGGTTCTCGGTGCTTTTATCCTGACAACCATGCCTTGTTTTTCTGTAAGATTTCTTTCTCTGCATTTTCCATTGTACATGGGTTTTTTACCGCGATCCTTTGCCGTTTTCCGCATGGCATCAACCTCTTCAGGGGTGCAGTCGCAATAATAGGCTTTGCCTGATTCCACAAGCTGTTTTATATATTTTTTATAAATATCATACCTTTGAGTCTGGAAAAAAGGACCTTCATCCCAGTCTATGCCAAGCCATTTCAAAGAATCAAAAATAGCATCAACAGACTGCTTTGTGGAACGAACCTTATCCGTATCCTCAATTCTTAAAACAAATTTACCACCTGTGTTCCTGGCATAAAGCCAGTTAAAAAGAGCTGTCCTGGCTCCGCCTATATGGAGGTATCCAGTCGGACTTGGCGGGAACCTTGTAATTATTGTATCCATATTATCTCCACTTTACTTTTTTTGTTTTTAATTTTTACGGTCCCCCAATGAAAACATCCAATGCGCCTGATAAATGCTCGTGATGAAAATTTTAATTTTCTTACCAAAACAACACGAAAATCAAGGATGAGAAAGGGTTTTTTGCAACAATTTAATTGTATTAGTAAATTTTCCGGCATAATTATCACAGTCATCTCTTGTGAGCAAGAAATTTTATAAGAAACTCCTGCTAAGTTCCTTAAAGAATAAGAGTTTCTATATTTGTTGAGAGGTAGCCTGTGAGTCTTCAGATCCACCTCATGGCGGTTATAAGAAATAGGTAACTTCTCAATAAGTACGGATAAATAAAAAAATATTTACTTTTTTTCATTTAGGGCTGGCGTCTCCTGTTTTTATATGATTATTCATGAGAACATTAAATCAACTTCTCAAAATGTACAAAGATGAGACCAGCCCCATAGTTTCCGAACTGATAGAATATATCAAGCAACAAGTGGAGATAATTCAAAAGTTAAAAGATGAAATTGCCGACTTAAAAGGTCAAAAGGCAAGACCTAAAATAAAGCCATCCAATCTAGATAAAAAGACGGCTCAAAGGAAAGATAAAAGGATATGATTTTATCCACGGGACTTAGGATCGAAAATTAGGTGCATCTTTTTGGGAGTATCTTTTGGATCGTATTGAATATAGAGGACGAATTCCACTGCTGTTAGATCTTAGGGAACTTCCAAAAAATAATTTACGCATCCTGTTTGCCCTTTTGCCCGTTTTCTCTGTTGTGATAACAGGCACATAGTTCGACTATGCACCTGTCATCACGCCTTGAAAACGAACAAAAGTACTGCACGATATACGTATATTATTTT
>WFQS01000027.1 GCA_015486915.1 Desulfobacteraceae bacterium | reverse complement strand
TAAGTTGAACAGAAATAGCGCAGAATTCCGGCCCATGTACAAGGCGCATTAAAGGTTGCATACTCAACGTATTCGGCCTTTGATGCAACGAAGTAGATGGGCCGGAAGACAAGCAATCTCGTTCAACTTATAAAATTTTCGATCCTTAACAGAAGAGACAGAGGAAATAAGTCCATTTGCAGATACATGGCACATGATACTTTCAGTAAAGAAATATAAAAGGAGGATTATGAAGTCAATAACGGGATATTTAATTTCTATGCTTATTATAACATTTTTTATTTCAGGCTATGCAGCAGCGGAGACTGTTTATGTCAAAGGTGTTATGAAAATAACCATGCGCACAGGTCCTGGCCGGGATCATAAAATTATTGCAATGATTAAATCAGGCGACAGCCTTGAAATGCTTGACAGCAAAAATGGATGGTCCAATGTAAAAACTTTTTCGGGTAAAGTGGGATGGGTCTTAACTCGTTTTATTACAGATAAGGTGCCGGTGTCCCTCCTTGTCAGTCAATTAAAACAGCAGAATAAAGATTTGTCTGAAACTCTTGAAAATGTGAAAAAAAAGAACGTGGCTCTCGATGAAAAAGCAAAGAAGAGTAAAACAATTGAAGAGGCTTATTATCGTTTAAAAAAAGAATCGGCAGATTTTCTTACACTTGAGAAACAGTACAGGAAAACAGCAGCACTTTTTAAACAGCAGCAGGTTCGCATTAGTTTTCTCGAGAAACAGCTTAGGAAAAGTGATATTAAATGGTTTTTAAGCGGCAGCGGGGTTCTGCTCATTGGAATTTTGCTTGGAATAGGTACTGGCAGAAAACGGAAAAATTCTCTGTTATAACCGCCATGAGGCGGATCTGAACTGCGTTACAGTGCCTCTTAACGAACATAAAAAGAGTATCTATTACTTTATCAAAAATGAGTTCTTTCTTTTATAAGAAACTCCTGTAAAGTACCTTAAATTCCAAGAGTTTCATTTTTTGTTGAGAGGCAGTCTGAGAGTATTCAGATCGGCCTAATGGTCGTTATAAAAAAATAAAAAAAGGCATGTAATCATCATGATACATAAATCCGATTTTCTTGTAATAGGCAGTGGTGTTGCAGGTTTAAGTTTTGCACTTAAAGTTGCCGATCATGGCAGTGTTACCATTATTACAAAAAAAAATATTCAACGAAGCAACACAGCCCTTGCCCAGGGTGGGGTTGCAACTGTTTTCGGTAAAACAGATTCCTTTGATCTTCATATCGCTGACACCCTTGCTGCAGGTGACGGACTTTGCAGCAGAGAAGTAACGGAGATGGTTGTAAAAAACGGACCTGACAGAATCCGTGAGTTAATGGCAATGGGTGCCAGGTTTAATATGGAAGAGGGGGATAAAGGTGAAGGTAAAATCCTTGCAATGGGCCAGGAGGGAGGGCATTCAAGAAAGAGAATTGTCCATGCCCATGATTTAACGGGAAAGGAGATAGAACAGGTACTGGCAGGCAGGGCAGAACAGCATGATAATATTGATATTCTCGAAAATCGGATTGCGGTTAATTTAATCACCTTTTCAACCAGTATACGAAGCGGTCTGATTGTTAAAAATCAGAAAAATTACTGCTGCGGTGCTTATGTGTTAAATAATGAAACAGGAGAAGTTGAGACTTTTACTGCAAAGATAATTTTTCTTGCCACGGGTGGAGCCGGCAAGGTTTACCGCTACACAAGCAATCCAGATATTGCAACGGGAGACGGTATTGCAATGGCGTACAGGGCGGGAGCTTCAGTTGCAAATCTTGAATTTGTTCAATTTCATCCCACATGCCTTTTCCATCCCGATGCAAAAAATTTTTTAATATCAGAAGCTGTAAGGGGAGAAGGAGCAATTTTAAAGGATACCCGCGGCAGGCGCTTCATGGAAAAATATTCTCCTGATAAGGAACTTGCATGCAGGGACGTTGTTGCAAGGGCAATTGATACGGAACTGAAAATGAGCGGTGATGAATCCGTGTTCCTTGATATTTCCCATAAAGATTCTGATTTTATTAAAGATCATTTTCCCAATATTTACGGTAAATGCCTTGATTTCGGCATTGACATGACAAAGGAGCCGATTCCCGTTGTGCCTGCTGCTCATTATATGTGCGGTGGAGTGGCAACTGACCTTAACGGAAGAACCGATATCAAGGGGCTTTATGCTGCAGGAGAAACAGCATGCACAGGGCTGCACGGTGCCAACCGCCTTGCAAGTAATTCACTCCTTGAGGCCCTGGTTTATGCTGACCGTGCATCTGCAGAGGCAATTAAGGAATTAAAATCAGGGGACAGAACACCTGTTACAAAAATATCGGTCTGGGATGAAACAGGTGTTACGGACAGTGATGAAGTAATTGTGGTCTCCCATAACTGGGATGAGATACGTACACTGATGTGGAACTATGTGGGCATTGTAAGATCGGATAAGCGCCTTAACCGTGCCTTAAGAAGAATTGAAAATATTTTAATGGAAATAGATGAATATTATTGGAATTTCAGGATTACAGCAGATCTGATTGAGCTTAGAAACCTTGCAACCCTTGCTGATCTGATTATTCGATCCGCACTTGAGCGCAAGGAGAGCAGGGGACTTCACTTTACAATCGATTATCCTGAAAAAGATGATAAAAACTGGCTGAAGGATACTATCCTCAAGAAAAAACCGTAGCAGGTACTGCCACCACCATGCATAGAACGTGAGGCGTTGGTTAATCCGTTTTTGTCCCGACAAACAGCGTGACAATGCCAAAGGTCATTTGTTTCCATTTTATTTCTGAAAATCCGGCGCTTCTCATTATGCGGGCAAACTCCTCCTGGGATGGAAATTTTATGACAGATTCAGGCAGATAGTGATATGCACCTGAATTTTTTGAAAATATTGTACCTAAAAAAGGAAGAATTCTTTTAAAATAAAACATGTAAAATTTTTTAACCATTCCCTGCTCTGGGGTTGTAAGTTCCAGGATAGCAGCTTTTCCTCCCTTTTTAAGGGAATCGTGAAATTCGGTTAAAGCGGTTTTTCTATCCATGATATTTCTGATGCCAAAGGCTATGAAAACTGCATCAAAACTGTTGTGTTTAAAGGGCAGGTTAAGGGCATTTGCAGCCATGAGATGGATTGTGTTTTTTTTGCCTTTATCTGAAATTTTTTTCTTTCCGAGTTTAAGCATTCCAGGTGAAAAATCAGCTGCAAAAATTTCTATTTTATTTTTTTTCTGTTTTTCTATTTCAAGGGCAACATCGCAGGTGCCGCAGGCAATATCTACAACTTTCCCGTGATCCGGTATATTGGCTGAAACAACAAGTTCCCGTCTCCATCGGATATCCTGCCTTAAACTTAAAAAACGGTTGAGGAAATCATATTTTGGAGCAATACTGTCAAACATATCTTTTATAAAATCAAGTTCAATATTCATCATTGACAATCCTGAATTATGAATTAAATTATTTAATCTGCGCAAAGCAGACGTATGAGGTAGCATAACAGGAACAATATTACAATTAAAAATTAATACGGAAAATTTATGTCAGAGAAACGTGATTACTATGAGATCCTTGGAGTTGCAAAGGATGCTTCAACCACAGAGTTAAAGTCTCACTACAGGAAGCTTGCAATTAAATTCCATCCGGATAAAAATCCCGGGAATAAAGAGGCAGAAGAAAAATTTAAGGAAGCCTCGGAAGCATATCAGGTTCTTTCCGATGTACAGAAACGCCAGATTTATGACCGGTACGGGCACCAGGGCCTTGAAAATTCAGGATTTTCAGGTGCTGGCAATTTTGAGGATATATTTTCAAGTTTTGGTAATATTTTTGAAGATTTTTTCGGATTTGGCGGGGGAAATGGCAGTGGTCGCAGCAGGGTGCAGCGAGGCTCTGATCTTCGTTATGACATGACCCTTGAGTTCATGGAAGCAGCCTTTGGTGTTGAAAAAGAAATAGATGTCCACAAGCTTGATACCTGTGATGAATGTAAGGGCAGCGGATGCCAGGAAGGCACAAGCCCCGAAGTCTGCAGTCACTGCAACGGTACTGGCCAGTTTGTCCAGAGCCAGGGTTTTTTCAAGGTGAAAACCACCTGTCCGTATTGCAGGGGCAAGGGCCGTTCAATTCCCCATCCCTGCAAAAAATGTAAAGGCTCAGGCCAGGTTGAAATCACAAAAAAAGTATCCGTGAAGATTCCTGCCGGCGTTGATACCGGTTCCAAGCTGAGGTTGAACGGTGAAGGTGAGGCAAGTCCTGCAGGCGGGCCTGCCGGTGATCTTTATGTTTTTATTCAGGTCAAGCAACATAAAAAATTTAAACGTGATGATCTTGATGTGCTTTGCCTTGTTGATATATCATTTGTCCAGGCAGCCCTTGGAGACACAATAACAATTCCTACCCTTGAAGGAGAAAAGGATTTAAAAATTCCAAAGGGAACCCAGCATGGCGACACCTTCAGGTTCAAAGGCCAGGGAATTCCTTCATTAAGATCCGGGCGCAGAGGAGACCAGATTATACACATAAACATAAAAACTCCCACCGGATTATCAAAAAAACAGGAAAAGCTTCTTAAAGAGTTTGACAGACTTGATTCAAATAAAATATCAAATAAACTTAAAAGTCTTTTTAAAAATATCTATAATAATTAAGAAACCAAAGGAGATGCATAAATGTTTGAGCTGAAAATAAAAACTCATTTTGCAGCGGCGCATAAACTCAAAATGGTGGGTGAAAAGTGTGAAAATCTCCATGGGCACAACTGGAACATTGAAGTGTATGTTTCAGGAGAAAAACTCAATCCTGCAGGTGTACTTGTTGATTTCGGTGACATTAAAAAAGTTGTAAAAGAGATCATATTTGAACTTGATCATAAATATTTAAATGAAATTGCAGCTTTTGCTACAGTTCAGCCGTCTTCGGAACAGATTGCAATTCATATTGCTGAAAAGCTTAAAAAATATCTTGATCAAATGTCCTCTGAAGATTCCCCCATACGGGTTTCCAGGATTTCTGCCTGGGAATCCGAGGATGCTTGCGCAACTTTTATACCATGATCCTGATTTACCCTGGTATGGGACTGTGATAACTGATAATGAATAGAAGACTGCCGGTAAAAAAAATCCGGAATTATAAAAGGTGTTGAAATTATAATTCCGGATTTATTGTATCCCGGCAGTTGTTTTATTGTGTTTTTTAACTTTTAAGTTCTTCAAGGTCGCTGAAAAAATCCAGTGCCTCGGGATTTTTCAAGGCATCTTTATTCTTAACTTCCTGGCCGTGAATCACTTTTTTTACTGCAAGTTCAACTTTTTTCATGTTCAGGGTATAGGGAATATCAGGTACAGCAATTATCTTTGCAGGTACGTGCCTTGGAGATGCATTGAGCCTGATATCTTTTTTGATCCGGTTGATTAAATCTTCATTAAGGTTAAACCCTTTGGCCATTTTTACAAAAAGAATGACACGGACATCGTTGTTCCACCTCTGGCCCACAACAACGCTGTCATCAATTTCCTTTAACTGTTCAATGCGGCGGTATATCTCTGCCGTGCCGATTCTTACCCCCCCGGGGTTCAGGGTGGCATCGGATCGCCCATAGATGATGACACCACCTCTTTCCGTGATTTCAATGAAATCTCCGTGTGCCCAGATTCCGGGGAAAATTTCAAAATATGCCGACATATACCTTGTTCTGTCTTCATCGTTCCAGAAATAGATGGGCATGGACGGGAAGGGAGCTGTACAGACAAGTTCCCCCTGCTGGCCGATTACAGGCTTTCCGTCATCATCATAGGCAAACACTTTCATGCCAAGCCCGCGGCACTGCAGTTCTCCTGAATATACCCCGCCCATGGGATTGCCAAGGGCAAAGCATCCGTTCAGATCAGACCCCCCTGATATTGATGATAATTGAAGATCGCTTTTAATTTCATCATATATAAATTCAAAATCTTCCTTTGACAAAGGAGACCCGGTTGACAGAAGGGATTTCATGGAAGAAAGATCAAATGCTTTCCCGGGTTTTACCCCTGCACCTTTAAGGGCCGCAATATAACCTGCACTTGTACCGAATATATCTATTTTTTCTTCCTCGGCCATTTTCCAGAGTGCATCAGGTCCAGGATGAAAGGGATTCCCGTCGTACAGAACAAGTGTTGCACCAACGGAAAGTGAGGTGGTAAGCCAGTTCCACATCATCCAGCCGCAGGTTGTAAAATAAAAGATCGTCTCTTTTTCCTTGAGATCAGTATGCAGTAGCAGTTCTTTCATCTGGTTGATCAGTACACCGCCTGCACTCTGGACCATGCATTTGGGAAGTCCTGTGGTTCCTGAAGAATACATGATATAAACGGGATGGGAAAACGGAAGCTGCACAAATTCAATTTCTTCAGCTTTTTTTGCTTTGAAATCATCGTAGAGCACGGCATTTGGCAGATTTGAGCAGTCAGGTTTTTCCTTTGTGTAGGGAACAACAACAATTTTTTCAATGGATGGGAGTTCTTTTATTATTCCCGCTATTCTTTCAAGGCTGTCAATTGCCTTTCCCTTGAAAAAATAACCGTCCGCCGTGAACAGCACCCTTGGTTCTGTCTGGCCGAACCTGTCAAGCACCCCCTTGATTCCAAAATCAGGTGAGCATGATGACCAGGTTGCACCGAGACTTGTGGCTGCGAGCATGGCAATGATTGCTTCGGGCATATTGGGGATGAAACCCACAACCCTGTCTCCGGGTTTAATGTCAAGTTTTTTAAGGGAAGCTGCAACCTTTGATACTTCATCGTACAGTTCATTGTAGGTGAGTGTTCTTCTTACGCTGTCCTCTCCACGGAAGATAAGTGCTGTGTTATCGTTCCTGAACCTTAACAGATTTTCCGCAAAATTCAATAAAGCACCTTCAAACCATTTTGCTCCAGGCATTTTTTTCGGATCATCTATTACCTCATCATATTTTTTTGATGCTTTGATCTGTGCAAAATCCCACATTGCAGCCCAGAAATCACCAATATTATCAACTGACCACTGGTAAAGCCCGTCATAGTCTGTAAAGTTCTGGCCGTACTTTGAATTGACGGTCTGCATAAACCTGTACATATTGGAATTTTGTTTTCTTTCTTCCGATGGTTTCCATAAAAGTTTTGCCATAACTCTTTTCCCTTAATTTGTTTTATTTTTTTATATGAAAGAGAACGTAAATTTAATACGTTCATTTCTATATTTGTCAGAATCTTTGATTCTTTGAGGCAGATCTGGGACTAAAATCCGGATCTGCCCCATGGCCGTTATTCATAGAGTACTGCAAGAATGGTTGCCTTTCCCTGTTTTGCAGTTATGAGATGGGCAGTTGTTGAAAGATAATAAACACTGTCACCCGGCTCAAGATCATATGTTCTGTCTCCTATAAGAAGTTCTGCAACCCCTTCCAGTACATAGATGAACTCTTCTCCCTCATGTATGGAAACTTCCTTGATGGGGCTTTCCTCTAACTGGACAATGAGAGCTTCCATATGACGTCCCTGCACTTCAGGGGCAAGGCTCATATATGAATAAAGATTTTTTTTGCCTTTTTCTGCAGTGGACCTTGATATTTTCTTTCTTTCATTTTTTCTTGTTATGGAATAAAGACGAGTGCCGATTCCTGAAACAAGACGGCCAAGAGCACTGTCCAATGCCCTTGAAAGCTTCATGACAGTTCCAAGCTGGGGCTGTATGATTCCGTTTTCAATATCATTTAACTTTTGTGTGTCAAAGCCTGTAAGCTGGGAGACCTCTTCAATGGAAAGACCTTTACTTTCCCTTAAATTTCTGATTCTTGTCCCGACTTCATCAACATCCTGTTTCTCTTCATCTTTAATTTTCCCCGTAAGGTTTTCAAAATAATCAACATTGATATGGGGAGTATCTTTTTTTTCCATTGTCTCTCCTTGGATCAGGAACAATGCCTGTTCCTTTTTATAATATTTTATATTTTCAGGGCTTATACTGTCTGTTGTCAAGGAAATAGAAATCAGGCAGATATTTTTGTCAGTTTAAGAATGGCCGTGTATTTAATTAAGACCATCCATCGGGCAGCAGCTGGTCAGGTGCCTCTTCAAGTTTTTCCTTTAGTCTGTCAAGACCCGGCCTTGCAAATTCCATGTGGCCTTCCTTCATTGTCCTGCCGTTAACAATGGCTTCACTTCTCAGCCTTCTGCCGATTGTTCTTTCCATCTGCCTGCCTAACCACAGCACCCTGTCAACGTCCCACCCGTGTTCTATACCCATTTCATCTATCTGCACAAGGGTATCTTCAAGGCATACAAGTCCCACATATCTCGGATCATTGTAATAATAATCCCCGGTTCCCTTTATGGGCCTGTCATCAAGAAAATTTGCAGGCTGTCCTCCAAGACCCCCAAGGGTTGCCTCGAAATTTGTTATTCCGGCCTGCAGTGCTGCAAGAATCGAGGCGGAAGCCATTCTTTTTGTCTCATGGAAATGGGCGATATGAAGGCCTGTATCGGGGAGAGCATCAAGAACCATGGAAAAATACCTGTAAACATCCGGGGCAGATGCGCTGCCGTCGTGGTCTGCATGTTCAACATCGTGCGCTCCGATATCAAGCCATCTTTTAGTAAATTTAACGGCATCCTTCATATCAGTAGCACCTCCAATGGGGCTTCCCCAGATGGTGCTCACTGTGCCGCACATTTTAATACCTGCATCGGTGCATTTTTTAATGCACCTTTCAGCCTCTTTCCAGTAATCGGGAAGAGTTGTGCCTGAATTGGCAAAATGGTGCTGTTCCTCAGTGGATACCATCATTAAAACCCTGTCAGGGCCTATTCCCTGTTTTTTTAATTCTATTGCCCTGTTAACGGATGGTTCCCTTATGGTAATGGCTGTAAAGCAGATATCATCGTAATTAATACCTCTTTTGGCACATTTTTTTTTGAATCTGTCTCCCCTTAAATACCTGAACAGATCTTCAGCATCCTGGAACTGGGGCATGAGATATGGATTACCAAGATTTGTAACCTCAATATCACGGCATCCCGCAAATATCAATTCTTCAAGGTAAAACTTCTTTGCCTCGGTGGATATGAATTTCTCTTCATGCTGAAATCCATCCCTTACACTGATATCGCCAATTGTCACTTTTTTCGGCATTCTTGGAAATATTTTCCACATATCATACTCTGTCATAACAAATCACCTTTTTAAACATCAATTTTTTTTATATCGGTCCCATGGCTGTTTTAAAACCTGAAATTACCAAAATTCGGGTTTCCAATGGGTTTGAGCAGGCTTACCTCAAATGCCATTCCAAGCCATTCCCTGATTTCGGAAAATTTTAATACCCTGTCATTTAAAAGCC
>WFQS01000026.1 GCA_015486915.1 Desulfobacteraceae bacterium | reverse complement strand
GGCTTTCTGTAATTTTATCATTCTGATACCGACATTTATGCGTGCTTTTAGTTCATGTCTGTCAAATGGCTTAAGTATATAATCATCAGCACCTGAATCAAGGCCATTTGCAACATCTTTTTTATCATTGTTTGAAGTTAAAAGGATAAGATAGGGTGGTGTATTTGTTTTTTGTTCCCTCAATGTTTTACAAAGTTCAGGACCCTCCATACCTGGCATTACCCAGTCAAGAATGGCAAGTTTGGGTGCATCTGCATCCAGCATCATTTCAAGTGCAAGTTTCCCGTTATTAACGGAAATAACTTTATATCCCCATCTGGTAAGAGTGGCTTCAAGCATACGGCTGGAAACAGGATTATCTTCAGCTGCTAAGATTTTCATCTGAATTTTACTTTACTCCTTTTTTTACTTTTGCTTCACCCCAAATTTTTATTTTCACCGGGTCCTGATTGTTTAAAGCCATCTTTCAGAAAAAATTTATTTTCCGGCAGCCATTTACTAAGCATTTCCAAAAGCTGCTGCGGCTTAAAAGGTTTGATCAGAACGTCATTCATTCCAGCCTTTATACTATTTTCAAGATCTTCTTTTGTGTTATTGGCGGTTAAAGCAATTACCGGCACATTATGATCAAGCACCTTTGATCCGGTATCCCTTATCTTCCGTGTAGCTTCATAACCATCCATTTCAGGCATCTGACAGTCCATCAACACAAGGTCATAGGCTGTTGTTTCAAGGGCTTTAACTGCAAGACAGCCGTTTTCTACAAGCCTGATATTAAATCCGGCCTTTTTTAAAATCATAAGAGCAACTTTTTGATTTACTGCATTATCTTCAGCAAGCAGGATTTTATAATTAAGATATTTGTTTTCAGACAGTGTGTATTGTGTGATTATATTTTTCTTTTCCGGTCCCTGTCCCTTTTTACATGAACTCATTAAAAGACAATTATAAAGAAGAGATAATTTCACAGGCTTATGAAGATAAGCAGAAAATCCTATTTTTTCAAATCTGTTTGCATCACCTCTTGCCCCCATGGAAGTCATGAGGATTAACACTGTATTATCGAGAACAGGGTTACTTCTTATTTTTCTTCCAAGTTCTGCGCCGTTCATTCCCGGCATGTGCATATCAATAATTGCCATATCAAAGGGTTGCTGCTTATCCAGAGCTGCAGTTACAAGCTTATTTAAAGCCTTTTCACCGTTTTCTGCCTCATCATGGGTGCATTCCCATTGTTTCATCTGCTCTTTTAGAATATTTCTATTTGTTTTATTGTCATCAACTATTAAAACATGTTTTCCCTGCAAGTTTTCAGGAAGAGACAAAACCTCTTTTTCCCCTTCATCCTGTTTTCCAAAAACAGCGGTGAACCAGAATTTTGAGCCTTGACCCTTTTCACTTTTAAAACCAATTTCTCCGCCCATGATTTTACAGAGCTGCTTTGAAATTGTCAGGCCAAGGCCTGTTCCACCATATTTACGGGTAGTTGAGCTGTCTGCCTGGGAAAATGAATGAAAAAGTTTATCCTGTAATTTTTCTTCAATACCAATTCCGGTATCTGCAATGGAAAATTTCAGTTTGACCTGGTCTCTGTCTTCATTTTCAAGAAAAATCATAACTGAAATTTCACCTTTTTCAGTAAATTTTATCGCATTACCGGCAAGATTTATCAAAATCTGGCGCAGCCTTCCGGGATCTCCACAAAGGAAAAGGGGAACATCATGGTGAATCATGGAAATATACTCAAGACCTTTTTCATGAGCTTTTACCGCCATAAGGTCATTAAAATTATCCATAGTTACCCTTAAATTAAAATCAATCGTCTCAAGCTCAATTTTACCGGCCTCTATTTTTGAATAATCAAGTATATCATTTATAAGACTTAAAAGTGCATCTGCGCTGTTTCCAATGATTTGGGTAAATTCATATTGTTCTTCATCCAGTTCTGTGGCGATTAAGAGCTCTGTCATACCGATAATTCCGTTCATTGGTGTACGGATTTCGTGGCTCATATTGGCGAGAAACGCACTCTTTGCTTTAGAAGCTGTTTCTGCCCTTTCTGCAAGCTGATTTGCTTTTTCAATGGCCTTTCCAAGCTCATTATTCTTTTCCGTTTCTTCCGTTAAAAGTTTGTCGTGGTAATTTTTCACATAAAAAAGCAATGCAAATCCCATTAACAGGAGAAGCCCATGGATTATGATCATGTTGTCTTTAAGGTTTTTTATTTTATCAAGAAAAATTCCTGCAGGCAGGCTTACACTGATGCCTCCACGGATGTCTCCCGTTTTGTAACCCTGTTTCGCATGGCATTTCAAGCAGGCTTTTTTAACATAAAGCGGGGCCATATACCTGTATTCATCATTTTTGGTATTCCTTATCAATGCAAAAATTTCTTTTTTTCCATTTTCAAATTGATGAAGGGTTTTTGTTTCCCAGACATCAGCCCGGTTTCCAGGCCTGATGGGTTTAAGGCTTGTAATATGGTATTGAATGTTGTTAATTTTTTTATTAAGATCAGAAAGCTGCCTTGTCATAAAGGCAGGATTAATCATGGTGAGCTTTGTTCCGTCACATGCTGTGATATCACGGTTGGGAATATCAAGGTAGGGGTTTGGCATGGTTGTGGCTGTAATTTTGACATACACTCCGCCATGTCCGGCATTCCACAGTCTTGTTATCTGTATCTCCTTGAAAAATGAGCGTTCAATGTTTTTAACAGTCAGGTTAATATTTTTTTCAACGGAGTCTGTATTCCATATAAAAGATACAATAATTATGGCAACCCACATAATCAGAGGTAAAAACAGATAAAATTTTTTATATGCGTTTTTTTTATCTTTCATAAACTTAAGTGCCTGATAGTTTCAATAAAAATCCAATGAAAGTTTATACCATGAGATTTCTTGTATTGAAAAGCTTTTAAATAAAATTTCAAATGGCTTAAGGGCAGAAATAAACCTTTTAAGAAATGGTCAGTCTTGTTCAGGGCTTAGGGAACTTCCAAAAAATAATTTACGCATCCTGTTTGCCCTTTTGCCCGTTTTCTCTGTTGTGATAACAGGCACATAGTTCGACTATGCACCTGTCATCACGCCTTGAAAACGAACAAAAGTACTGCACGATATACGTATATTATTTT
>WFQS01000025.1 GCA_015486915.1 Desulfobacteraceae bacterium | reverse complement strand
GATCTGCCTCATGGCCGCTATATGAAAGTAATTTTAAAGATCACGATTTAAAATAGTTACAGAATGGTAGAACCATTCCGATATTTTCATAATAGACTTTCATTATTTGTTGTGGTCATCCGACCATGGCAGTTATAATGGAATTTCCATTTTCCTGTAATATCCTGTTTTTTCAAAGAAGACTTAAGCATGTTTAAAAACTTATTCCTTGATATTTCAACAGCTCCCATTGAGAGAAGATGCTTTGTTGTAACCTGGCAGTCAATAAAATCAAATTTAAGTTTTTCAAGGTAAACGCTTAAGGCGGCAAGGGCTGTTTTTGAAGCATCACTTATTAAGGAAAACATCGATTCACCAAAAAAAACACCTCCAAGGGAAATTCCGTACAGTCCGCCTGCAAGCTTTCCAGCTTTCCATGCTTCCACAGAATGTGCATATCCTTGTTTGTATAGACAAATGTATGCTTCAATCATTTCATCCACAAGCCAGGTTTCCTGATTGTCCATGGTTCTTGTATATGAACATGCCTGTATAACTTCTTCAAAAGCCCGATCCATTGTGATTTTAAAATAATTTTTTTTAATTTTTTTTCTAAGGCTTTTTGAAATTTTTATATCCTGTGGGAAAAGAACAAGCCTTGGATCAGGTGACCACCATAAAAAAGGTTCATCCTTGGAAAACCAGGGAAATATTCCGTTTCTGTAAGCACATAGAATCCTTTGGCTGCTTAAATCTCCACCAACACATAGCAGACCGTCAAAATCTGCAAGAAAAGCCGGAGGGAATTCTATTTTTTCAGTCAGACTGAATACAGTCATCTGTTTTTTAACCACCATGAGGCGTATCTGTTGCTTTACACCCGTCGCCTCTCAATGAATCTAAAAATAGAACGTAATAATTTATATTCTATTTTTTAAAATTAAATGTAATGATTTGATTTCTAAGGCCGAGAGAGACCTTGCCGCCTTTTTCAAGTGAGCCAAACAGAATTTCATCGGTGAGCTTGTCTTTTATTTCAGTCTGGATAAAGCGCTCAAGTGGTCTTGCACCAAATTTGGGACTATAACCTTTTTCAGACAGAAAACTTCTTACCGCAGGGGAATACCTTATGGAAATTTTCTTTGGTTTCAGCATCTGTCTCAGTTCCTGCATATTTTTATCAACTATAAGTTCCATAGTTTTTTTCGACAGATGGTTAAATTGGATAATTCCGTCAAGCCTGTTTCGAAATTCAGGGCTGAATGTCTTTTCAACAGCTTTAATGCCCTTTGAATTAACATCATCCAGTTGATCTCCAAAACCTATTTTATTTGAGCTCATCTCCCTTGCCCCGGCATTTGAGGTCATAATGATGATAACGTTCCTGAAGTCAGCGGCTTTTCCGTTATTATCGGTTAATGTTGCATAATCCATCACCTGGAGCAGTATGTTAAAAAGATCTGTATGGGCTTTTTCAATTTCATCTAATAAGAGTACACAAAAGGGATGCTTTCTTATGCCATCGGTGAGAATTCCGCCCTGATCAAATCCGATATATCCCGGAGGTGCTCCGATGAGTCTTGATACGGCGTGTTTTTCCATGTATTCACTCATGTCAAACCGCATGAATTCAATACCCATGTTAAAGCTTAACTGCCTTGCAACTTCCGTTTTGCCCACTCCTGTGGGACCTGTAAAGAGGAATGAACCAATGGGACGGTTTGGCGCGGCAAGTCCTGCCCTTGATCTTTTAATGGCCGTAGTAAGGCTTTTAATTGCACGGTCTTGACCAAAAATAACTTTTTTTAATTTTGGTCCGAGATTTTCAAGGTTTGTCTTATCCGATGCCGTAACATTTGATACAGGAATTTTTGCCATTTTAGCTATAATTTTTTCAACATCTTTTGCGTTGATATTTTTACGCCTTGATGATTGGGACAGTCTTATAAATGAACCTGTTTCATCAATAACATCAATTGCCTTGTCCGGCAGGAACCGGTCGTTTATGTGTTTTGAGGATAGTTTTGCAGCAGCTTCAAGTGCTTCGTCCGTGTATTTAAGTCCATGGTGTTCTTCATAACAGGTCTTAAGGCCTTTTAAGATTTCAATTGTTTCCTCAACATTTGGTTCTGAAACCTCTATTTTCTCAAATCTTCTTGAAAGAGCCCTGTCCTTTTCAAAATGGTTTTTATATTCCTCGTAAGTTGTGGAACCTATGCATCTTAAGCTTCCCGATGAAAGGGCTGGCTTTAAAATATTGGAAGCATCAAGGGAACCGCTGCTTGTAGCTCCTGCTCCTACAATTGTATGAATTTCATCTATGACAAGCAGGGCATTTTCTTTTTCTTCAAGTGCCGTGATAACATCTTCAAGTCTCTGTTCAAAATCACCCCTGTATTTTGTTCCGGCAACAAGGGAACCCATGTCAAGTGAGAAAATTTCTGCAGACAAAAGAAAATCAGGCACATCTTTTTTAAACACTTTAAGTGCAAGACCCTCGGCAATGGCGGTTTTTCCGACTCCGGGATCTCCCACGAGCACCGGGTTGTTCTTTCGCCTCCTGCACAACACCTGCATTGTCCTGTCAAGTTCGCCCGTTCTACCTATAATGGGGTCAATTTTGCCAAGCTCAGCCTTTTTAACAAGATCATTTGTGTACAATGCCAGGGGATCAGGCTTTTTTCCTATTCCGGGTTGTGCTGCAGGCTGGCCGCTTCCGGGTAAAGGTTTTGTTTTGGATGATTTAATAGTTTCTTTTCCATGGGAGATGTATTTTAAGACATCCAGTCTTGTGATACCTTCGGCTTCAAGATAGTAGGCAGCATGGGAATCTTTTTCCAGGAAAATCGAAGCCAGGATATCGCTTAAGTTCACCTCTCTTTTCTCGGCAGAGCGTGCATGGTTTATAGCCCTTTGAATCATTCTCTGAAAACCTATGGTCTGCTGGAGAACATAGTCCTTGCCTTCATCCATTGTGGTCATTTTTTCTTTGAAAAAGGCATCAAGATTTCTTTTAATGGTTTCAGGATTGCCGCCGCACTGTTTTATTGTTTCGACACCTGAGCCATAGTTCAATATCGCATAGAGAACATGCTCAATACATACATATTCGTGTCTTCTTCTTTTTGCTTCCCGCACGGCAATACCGAGAGTCGTGCTGAGTTCTTTGCTTATCATGGCTATTCTTTCTCCATTGTACTTCTTAAGGGGAAACCTCTGTCCCCTGCCAGTTTATGCACGGTATCCACCTTTGTTTCTGCAATTTCAAAGGTGTATACTCCGCAGATACCTCTTCCCTCTCTATGTACATTAAGCATTATCTCGTATGCTTTTTCAAGTGTTTTTCCAAAAATTTTTATCAGAATCTCAACGACAAATTCCATTGTGGTATAATCATCGTTATGGAGGATTACCCTGTACATTGAGGGATGCTGATTTTTTTGCTCCGGTTTTGACAGTACAGCATCTTTTTCTTTTGTTTGATTATCTGTAATGGTGCTCATCTTTAAACTCTATGCTCCGCAGCATTTTTTGTATTTTTTACCGCTTCCGCAGGGACATGGATCGTTTCGTCCTATTTTTGCGTGCCCCCGTTTAATTGGCTGTTTTACAAGGGAATCATCTGAGTGGGAAAAAACAAGTTTGTCCTGTTCCTGCCTCTGCATGGTATTTAAGTCTTCAGGCTCTGCAATCTGGATTCTGAACAATATGGAGATAGTCTCCTCCTTTATTCGTTCAATAAGATCCTGGAACATCTCAAAGCCTTCTTTTTTATATATAATCAAAGGATCCTGCTGGGCATAGCCCCTGAGACCTATTCCCTGTTTTAACTGATCCATGTTGAGGAGGTGGTCCTTCCACAGGGTGTCAACGGTCTGCAGCATGACAAATCTTTCAATCTGTCTTAATTCTTCAATGCCAAGCAGTATCTCCCTTTCCGCATATATTTTATTTGCTTTGTCAATTATTTCCTGTGCAAGTTTATCCTTTAAGTCCTCGTTTGATGAATCTTCGTCCATCACCTTTTCAGGATCAAATTCAAAATTAAAATGGCGTTTTACTGCATCGGAAATTCCCTTTAAATCCCATTCTGCAACGGGAATTTTTGCCTGCTTAAAATCTGAGATGATTTTCCATGATATATCTTCAATCATTCCAAGAATATCAGGATGCAGATCTGCGTTTTTTAAAGCCTGTCTTCTCTGCTTGTAGATAACCTCCCGCTGCTGGTTCATTACATCGTCATATTCAATGAGCTGCTTTCTTATTTCAAAATTCTGGCCTTCCACCTTGGACTGGGCGTTTTCAATGGCCTTGCTGATAAGCCCGTGTTCAATGGGTTCTCCTTCATCAATCCCGAGTTTGTCCATTATGGAGCTGATTTTTTTACCCCCGAATATACGCAGCAGATCATCCTCAAGTGAAAGATAAAATCTCGATGATCCGGGATCACCCTGCCTGCCGGAACGCCCACGCAGCTGGTTGTCTATACGCCTTGATTCGTGTCTCGAAGTACCTAAAATATGAAGTCCGCCAAGTTCCTTTACACCTTCGCCAAGGACTATATCAGTTCCACGGCCAGCCATGTTGGTGGATATTGTAACAGCTCCTTTCTGGCCTGCATTTGCCACAATTTCAGCTTCAGCCTGATGGTGTTTTGCATTTAAAACATTATGTTTTATGCCTCTTTTTTTAAGCTTGTCACTGAGATCCTCTGAAACATCAATGGCAATTGTACCGACAAGAACAGGCTGGCCTTTTTTATGAAGATCAATTATCTCGTTTATGGCTGCATTGTATTTTTCTTTCTGGGTTTTATAGATAAGATCAGGCATATCCTTTCTGATCATGGGCTGGTGTGTGGGAATTACCAATACATCAAGATTGTATATCTGTTGGAATTCAGCGGCCTCGGTTTCTGCTGTACCTGTCATTCCGCTTAACTTGTCATACATCCTGAAAAAATTCTGGAATGTTATAGTGGCAAGAGTCTGGTTTTCATTGGCAACTTTTACATTTTCCTTTGCCTCAAGGGCCTGGTGAAGACCTTCACTGTAACGCCTGCCTGCCATGAGCCTGCCTGTAAATTCATCCACAATTACAACTTCATTATTTTTAACTATATAGTCCACATCTTTTTTAAAAAGGGTATGGGCTTTAAGTGCCTGGTTAAGGTGGTGTAGGATTTCAATATTTTTAGGATCATATAGATTTTCAAGATTAAGAAGTTTTTCTCCCTTTGCAACACCATCATCGGTGAGCATTACAGCCTTTGCCTCTTCATCAATGGTATAATCAATCTCTTTTTTAAAATTAGGTATAATACTGTCCAATTGATAATAGAGTCCGGTGGATTTTTCAGCAGGACCCGAAATAATAAGTGGGGTTCTTGCCTCATCAATTAAAATACTGTCCACTTCATCAACTATGGCAAAATTTAACTCCTGCTGGGTTAAAGTTTCACTTTCAAACTTCATATTGTCCCGTAAATAATCAAAACCAAATTCATTGTTTGTTCCATAGGTGATATCGGTTTTATAAGCTTTTTTCCTTTCTTCATCATCAAGGTCATGGACAATAATTCCAACTTCAAGGCCGAGAAAATTATAAACATTGCTCATCCATTCAGCATCACGTTTTGCAAGGTAGTCATTCACCGTTACAATGTGGACACCTTTTCCGGAAAGTGCGTTAAGATATGCAGGAAGGGTTGCAACAAGTGTTTTTCCTTCACCTGTTTTCATCTCTGCAATGATTCCCTTGTGCAGGACAATACCACCAATTAGCTGGACATCAAAATGGCGCATTTTAAGTGTGCGCCAGGATGCCTCCCGAACAAGTGCAAAGGCCTCCGGAAGGAGATTGTCAAGGGATTCTCCCTTTTCAATTCTCTGTTTGAAAGAGTTGGTTTTTTCAGTAAATTCATGATCCTGAAGTTTTTTCATCGCAGGTTCAAGATCATTTATTTTTTCAACTATGGGATTAAATTTTTTCAGGGTCCTGTCATTTTTGGACCCGATTATTTTTGTAATAAAATTAAGTATCATATATGCGGCATACCCTTGAAAATTCAGAATTTTTTTATATGAAACTCCTGTAAAAATTTTTAAAATAAGAGTTTCTTTATTTGTTGAGAGGCTGTCTGAAAATCTTCAGATCTGCCTCATGGACGTTATATTGCCTATTTAACACACCCATAATAATCACTTTTTTACAAAATGAAAATAAAAGATTATAAAAAATGTGAGAAAAGTATAAAAATGAGGAATTAGTTGAGGATATATCTTTCAGGATTAACAGGTATTCCATTGACTCTTACTTCATAATGTACGTGGGGACCTGTACTCCTGCCTGTACTTCCCATTAAACCTATGACATCGCCCCGTTTTATCCTGGAACCCGATTTAACAAGTATTTTGCTGAGATGTCCGTATTTGGTGACAATACCGTGGCCATGGTCAATAAGTACTTCATTGCCAATGAACATTCTTTTTCCTGCAAAGGAAATTTTACCATTTGCCGTGGCAAAAATCTTTGTGCCTTTTCTATTGGCAATATCAAGTCCCGCATGGAACTCTTTCTGTCCTGTAAACGGTGATGTCCTGTATCCGAATTTGGATGTCCTCAGTCCCTTTGCAGGCATAATGGAAGGGGTTGACGCAAGAAGATTTTTCTTTTTCTCAAGAAGCCTTAAAAGCTCAATATAATTTTCAGACTGTTTTTTTGTATCAATATCAATTTGGTTAATTTGCTTGTGCATTTGCCTGATAAGGTGGTTGTGCTTCTGTGCAAGGGGAATGCCGGGATCCAGATCTTCACGGGAAATCCCGCCAATGCCAAGGAATCCAGTAAAATCATCATTCTGTTTTATATTGGCGATTAATCTTACCTTTTTCTCAAAATCAGAAAGCGATACAAGCTTTTTCTTAAGTTTATTTATATCCTGTGCAAAGGACTGTACCTGTATCCTCTGTTCCTTAATTTCATTTTTCTGCTCATTGATTGTTTTCAGCATTAAATCTGTATCAAAGGCTTGTTTTTTAAGTTTTACATAATCAAAGCCTTTATAGGTTAGCGTCGCAGCGATCACCAGAATAAAAAGAGCAGAGGTGAAAATAAGACCTCTCGTTATTGAATATTCTCTGATATCCGGTGAACTGTCTGAATGCAGCCATATTTTGATTTGTTTTTTCATTTAGGGTCTTAATTAATGCAAATATATTTTAATGTCAAGAAACAAGAAACAAGAAACAAGAGACAAGATACAAGATACAAGATACAAGATACAAGATACATGAAAGAAGATCTATAAAGCACCCTGGATATTGATCAGCCCTGACCTTTCATCCAATCCAAACATAATATTCATATTCTGGACAGCCTGGCCTGCAGCGCCTTTTACAAGATTATCAATGGCGGAGGCAATAATAAGACGACCGGAATCATTATCAAGATTAAATCCTATATCACAAAAATTACTGTTCCTTACATTGGAAATATCAGGGAAAAGGCCATGGGGTAAAATTCTTACAAATGAATTTTTTCTGTTGTAGTATTTCTCATAAACCTGTCTTATTCTTTCAGATGTTACGTTTTCACAGATACTGGCATATATAGTTGTCAGCATGCCCCGGTTTAAAGGAAGAAGGTGTGGAACAAAGGTGATTTTAATTTTTTCTCCTGCGTGGATGCTTAAAATTTCTTCCATTTCGGGCTGATGCCTGTGGTTACCTACCTTATAGGGTTTGAAAGATTCATTTGCCTCGCAGAAATGGGTGGCAAGTGACAGGGACCTTCCGGCTCCGCTGACACCCGATTTGGAATCCGATATAATATTTTTTGTTTTTATAAGTTTTTCCTTTACAAGGGGCAGTACCGGCAGAAGAAAACTTGTTGGATAACATCCGGGATTTCCCACAAGATCCGTATTCTTTATTTCATTCCTGTAAATTTCACTGAGCCCGTAAACCGATTTTTTAAGAAGTTTTTTTGCTGAGTGTTTCTGATATGCAGCTTCATATGCAGCAGCATTTTTAAATCTGAAATCAGCTGAAAGATCAATTACCTTAACATTGTTTTCAAGGAATAAAGGGGCATATCCCATGGAAATTTTGTGGGGCAGGGCAAGAAATATGCAGTCAATTCTCCTGCACAGATTTTCAATGTCCATATCCTCGCACTCTATCTCAACAATGTTTTTCATTGCAGGAAAAATATCACCCATGGACCGGCCTTTATACGATCTTGATGTTACAGCTGTAAGCTTAGCCGCCGGGTGCCCTGCAATGAGTTTTACAATTTCAGCTCCAGCATATCTG
>WFQS01000024.1 GCA_015486915.1 Desulfobacteraceae bacterium | reverse complement strand
GTCTGACAATGTGTAAAGCAGTCTTTCCATAAGCTCAAAAGCCTGGGTTCCAAAGGCATAATCCATTACAAGGATGACGGGGTCAGTATTTTGATCTGTATTTAATCTCCTGTTTCCATTTGTGTTGAATGTGTTAAATTTTATTTCAGGGTGAAATTTTAAATTTTTAAATTTTGATGTATCAATGATCTGACAGTCAATATTTGAGCCTGATCTGTCAGGAAGGCGGACGAGACCGTGTTTTTCAGCGAAATCGATTATTTTATTTCTTTTCTTTTTCAGCAGGGTAAAAAAATCATAAAGACCGGAAGTTTCTTTTACATCTGTTTCGTCTTTTAATGCATTAAAGGCGTATAGAACATTTACAACGCTGTGGGGATTTGAACTGATGATATGGACAGGCCGGTTGCAACACCCGAGCTCAATTAATTTCTTCCTGATGTTTTCTGCCCAGATCTTTCCATATTGCTGATGCCCGATAATACGCATCAAAGATGGGGTGAAATAAATTACAAGGGTATCTTCTCTGGATTTATGCTCATTTTCTATTCTTTTTCCAAGGTTGTAAATCAATTGAAAAAGACCGTTATTACTTTTGTGGTTCTGTTTGTTTTTTTCAAGTGATTCAAAGGATTCACGGGTTTCATGGAATGACCTTCCAAGTATGATACTTAAATTCCATATGGCGGAATCCAGGCTTTTTGCACTTAATTTTTTCGTAGAAAGGGCAATTTTTTCAAGTAAATCCCATTCAATCCTTGTATTACCTGAATCATCCTGTATCCTCCTGTAAATTTTTTTGGCTTCTATGTTGAGAAAAGTCAAATGGGTAATTATATCGTATATCTCACTGATACCCCGGGAAATAATAAAACATATCTCATTTTTACTTATTTTGTAGGAAATTCTCCTTCTTTTCAGTGGCTGTATTGCTTCAAAGGGAGTTGAACCGAATTGATCTTCCTCAGTTAAGATAATTTTCGTACATTGTTCAATTCCCTTTGGCAGCCTGTCTATAACATATTCAAGCCCGTTGAGTTCAACTCTTTTTGAATCATTCATGGAACCGTAGATTTCGGGACTTAAATCCCGTAAACATCCCTCAACAGCTTTGCCGAATTTACCCGACGGCCTGTAAAAACCCCTTATAGTCAGGGCATCAATTATAGTTTTTAATTCTCTTATTGCGATTCTCGCCTGCTGGGATCTTGTAAGTTCCTGCATGATTTTGTTGCTCTTTAATTTTTTGTTTTTTTAATTGAATCGGACTGAAATTCTTTTTATTTCTATTTCATTGCCTGTTCAACGGCAACGGCAACGGCAACTGAAGCGCCGACCATGGGGTTGTTTCCCATTCCGATGAGTCCCATCATTTCAACGTGGGCCGGAACGGAAGATGACCCTGCAAACTGTGCATCTGAATGCATTCTTCCCATGGTGTCTGTCATGCCGTAGGATGCGGGGCCTGCAGCCATGTTATCAGGATGTAGAGTCCTTCCCGTGCCTCCGCCCGAGGCCACTGAAAAATATTTTTTCCCCATCAGATTGCACTCTTTCTTATATGTACCCACAACCGGATGCTGAAATCTTGTGGGATTGGTTGAATTACCTGTAATGGAAACATCAACTTTTTCAAAATGGAGAATTGCCACTCCTTCCCGCACATCATCTGCTCCGTAACACCTTACCTTACCTCTGTCACCCGTTGAGTAGGGGTGTTCTTCTACAATTTCAAGCTCACCTGTTTTATAGTCAAACCGGGTTTTCACATGGGTAAATCCGTTGATTCTTGCAATGATATGGGCGGCATCTTTGCCAAGGCCGTTTAAAATAACCCTTAAAGGTTTGGTCCTTGCCTTGTTGGCTGATTTTGCAATTCCAAGGGCTCCTTCAGCAGCGGCAAATGACTCGTGCCCTGCAACAAAGGCAAAACAATCAGTTTCTTCCTTTAAAAGCATGGATGCAAGATTGCCGTGCCCAAGGCCTACTTTTCTTTCATGGGCAACGGAGCCTGGAATACAGAAGGACTGCAGGCCTTCACCAAGGGTTACTGCAATATCACTTGCAGTTTTTTCTCCTTTTTGTATTGCTGCAGCAGCGCCTGCAGTATAAGCCCAGCAGGCATTTTCAAAGGCAATTGTCTGTACTCCCCTTACAATTTTAAATATATCAATGCCCTTTGAACTGCACAAACTTTTCGCATCTTCAAGTGAATTTAACTGATATTTTTCAAGAAAGGGAATGATCTGGTCAATTCTTCTTTCAAAACTTTCAAATAACGGCATTATTCTTCTCCCTATTCCTGTCTCGGGTTAATGGTTTTAACAGCTTCATCAAATCTTCCATAGGTTCCTGCAGCTTTTTCAAGGGCATCATTTGCATCAATTCCCTTTGCAATAAGGTCCATCATGGTTCCAAGGTGAACATATTTATAACCTATGATTTCATTGTCTTGATCAAGGCCGATTTCCTGGATATATCCCTCTGTCACCTCAAGATATCTCGGTCCTTTTGCCTTTGTCCCGTAAGTTGTTGCAACAACACTTCTGTGTCCTTTGCCAAGGTCTTCAAGTCCTGCTCCTATGGGCAGTCCACCTTCGGAAAAAGCAGTCTGGCTTCTGCCATAGACAATCTGGAGAAAAAGTTCACGCATTGCAACATTAATGGCATCGCAGACAAGATCTGAATTTAACGCTTCAAGAATGGTTTTTCCCGGCAGAATTTCAGATGCCATGGCTGCTGAATGCGTCATGCCGGTACAGCCCAGGGTTTCAACAAGGGCTTCTTCTATGATCCCCTGTTTGATATTAAGGGTAAGCTTGCATGCACCCTGCTGTGGAGCGCACCATCCAACCCCGTGGGTTAATCCATTGATATCTTTTATTTCCTTTGCCATCATCCATTTTCCTTCCTCGGGAATGGGTGCAGGCCCATTTTTGGGTCCTTTTGCAACACATACCATCGCTTCAACTTCATGGGAGTATTCCATCTGATACTATCTCCTTGTTTTTTTTAGATAAAACAGCTTAATTGCAAGGCGCTGTTTCATACTTGCTGCGGCCGAAAGCCTGCAATAAGGCTTTTACGGTCATGCCGGTTTATATTTACGGCGGTAAATTCGTTTAATATACGTAAATCCGATAAATATACAAGACCATTAATGAAAATGTTTATAAATTATTCCTCACTGTTTCTAAAACATAAATGAATCTGCAGGAATCTGCGTAAATCTTATGCTGATCATAATGTATAACATATTATTTTCATATGATAAGGTCAAGTATTTGGAAATATTCGCCAAGCAAGCCATCTTCGCCCATTTTGTTCTTCACAAAAGCAGATGAAAAAATAAAATTTTATCATACCTGGTTTTTTTAATTTTAATTTCATGATATTGACTGAGCAAAAATATTGTTTATGGATGGTCCTGAGTTTGAATATATGAAAACTTCACTGAGTAAATGGAAAATACTGTATGAAAAAAGACAGGGTGTTTGCACAAAGGAAAAATAAAATTACAGCTTTTGAATTCAATGAACAGGTTGCATCGGTATTTGATGATATGCTGTCAAGATCAGTACCTTTTTATCATGAAGGTATCAAAAGGCAGGCTCAACTTTGTAAGAATTTTTATATTAAAAAAACAAATATCTATGATCTTGGATGTTCCCATGGAAACATCGGAATCATGATATGCAGATGTTTTGGAGACAGTGATTTTTCAATGTTTGGCGTTGACAGTTCCATGCCGATGATTGAAAAATACAGAAAAAGGCTGAGAAACACAAAATGGCGGGAGAATATCAGACTTCTCTGTGAACCTGCTGAAGATGCAGAAATCAAAGACGCTTCCGTTGTAATTTTAAATCTTACAATTCAATTTATTGCTCCTCACAGGCGAAATGATCTTATTAAAAAAATATACAAGGGGCTTGTTAAAGGAGGTGTCCTGCTCTTAACTGAAAAAATTATACACAAAAAAGAGGTTATTTCTCATATCCAGAAGGAATATTACAAAAAATTTAAAAGGGAAAACGGGTATTCAGAACTTGAGATAAGCCAGAAACGTGATGCCCTTGAAAATGTTCTTATTCCTGAAACCATTGAAACACATAATGACAGACTTAAAAATGCAGGATTTGATTCTTTTGATATCTGGATGAAATGGTTTAATTTTGCATCTTTCATCGCTGTAAAATAATAAGGATCGAAAATTTTATAAGTTGAACGAAATTGCTTGTCTTCCGGCCCATCTACTTCGTTGCATCAAAGGCCGAATACGTTGAGTATGCAACCTTTAATGCGCCTTGTACATGGGCCGGAATTCTGCGCTATTTCTGTTCAACTTATT
>WFQS01000023.1 GCA_015486915.1 Desulfobacteraceae bacterium | reverse complement strand
GATCCAGAGTAATTCCACTTGGAAAGTGGATCACAATATCCTTGGATAGAGCTGTTCCCAGTGCACCATAATGATTCTCTGTAATCGTGATATCACCTAATGCTACAGCAGAAGAACCTGGAACCAGTGTTGGCGGAGCTGCTACTGTCGTATCTGTGGCATCGATCACTGTTGCCATGGTCACAGTTCCTGAAGCACCGGCATTACCGGATACAGTCATCTGAAGATCACCAGGAGTTGCATTGGTAAGATCAAAACTCCAGCCTCCAAGTGTATAAGCACCCTGTTTCGTTTGTGAAGCTATTTCAACAGTAGTCTTAAAAGTTGATGATTCCGGTGAAGCCGCGTCAGCTTTGTTAATGTCCAGTGATGAATTTGCATATGGAGAAGTTGTATATTCCCCAGGGGTGATTGTCTGAGGAGCAGTAAATTTTGCTCCAAGATTCAGATCCACCTGAATAAGGCCTCCGGCAAGAAGAGAGCCAGGTGCATTTTCACCAATTAACAGGGATTCGGTTGCCCCAATTGTCTCTCCGGTTCTTCCTGTATAAAGAGTTGTAAAGCCTGAAGTACTGTCATCTTTAAACGCAACAGTCGTACCTGTTACAGAAACTTTTGCAATTTTAACAGTCTGATCTAATTTGGCAAGATCAGTTCCTGAACCGGTTACCTTTGCATTGATATCACCTGATGCAGTCACACCTGAAGTATCAATTACAGCACCACTAGATGCTGGAATTTCCACAGTTGCTGCATTTGCAATCAATGGTGTTCCACCAAGGGTGATAACAAGAGCACCACTGGAATTTACAGAAAGTGTTGCACCGGAATGTGCAGACTTCCAATCATACCAGTTAGTACCTGCAACCTGAACAGCATCGGAACCACTACCAAGAACAGTTGAACCTGCTGCACCTGCATGGAATTTTGCACCATTATCAAGAGTTACAGTAATTTTATTATCTGTAGTAGTAGTAGCTCCAACAAATGTCATTAAAACACGGCCATTTGGCTGACCTGCAACCTTACCGGCCGGAATGGTCGGAGGTGTAACACCTGTTTTAGAACCTTCCACAAACATGGGCTGATCTGTCATGTTCAGTACTTTAACAGTTGTATCGTCTGTTATACCAATACCACTGTTACCATCTGCATTTTTATCAAGAGTTGAAAGATTTACAGCGCCGGTTGAGCCTGCTGTAGCAGGTTTAAGGACAATACCATTAAACCAGATCTTCTCTGAAACTGCATTGTCTGGTTCCGCTGCCAAGGTAATAACGGTCTCATTGGTGGTATCATCATAATAGATTTCACCGACTTTGTCTAAAGAACCTGATGTAAACGTACCAATTGCAGCAGCTCCACTCCAAGCAGCGACCTTAACATAATTGCCACCATTTGTAGTTGCATCTTCAGATCCATAAACCACCGCACCATAAGTGCTGCCGTTCCCGGATGCATAAACCTTCATGAGACCATACTGGGAGTCATTTGCACCTTGAAGATAGATAGCACCCGTACCACCACCTACCGCCCCAACAACATAAAGAGGTTTAGGAGCAGCTTTTGTTCCAAGAGTTGTGGTATCCCTTGTGATTGCTGTTTTCTGCGTATCTGTATCGGAACCTACCTGCTGAATAGCAACGGACGAAGGTATCACAAGCCTGAAATACCCAGCGCCTGCAAAGCCATTATCTCCAACCTCTGTAATGTGAAAAGGATTAATCTCCACAGCTGCAGGAGTTGTGGTATCCGTTAGTGTTATTGTGGGGTTTGTCGTCTGACTGCCTGTTGCAAAGGCACCCCCACACATCATAAGAATAGTTACAGCAACAACTGCAAAAATCTTAAATGCTTTTTTCTGCATAATTTTTTCTCCTGAATTTAAATTTTAGATTAAGTTTACAAAATTATTTATTGTTCATCTTTTTTCCCTTTATCTATCACCTCCTCTTTTATGTATTTAATTTTACATGTTAAAAGCCATGCTTAATTTGAAAAAACAAAAACACCTGTAAATACTTCTCAAATAAACACAGCAAAAATCATACCAATATCAAAAAAACCATAAAATAGCATTTATATCACATTTTTCAATATCTTTTATCTGTTTTTGCATGGCTAATTCAGAACATAAGCGGTTTAATTAAACCAAAAAATTATCTCGTAATGATATGGGATCGTTCCAGAATTTCCCGTGCAGCTTTATTTTTCGGATCAAGCTTTAAAGCTTTAATAAATTGATCAACTGCCTTTTTTGTTTTCCCTTTTTTTGCCAAAACCAGCCCAAGATTAAAATGCACGCTGCTCTTGTTTGGAAAAAGCCTCACCATTCTATAAAAGATCTTTTCCTCTTTGTCAATACCCCCTGTCTCATCGTAGATCAATGCAAGATTGTTTAAGGCTTCTATATCTTCGGGATTTATTTTAAGAACATCTTTATAATGAGCAATAGCTGCATCATTGCTTCCTTCAAGGGAAAGAAGTTTTGCAAGATTATAGTGGGCATCGGAAAAATTCTTTTTATTTTGTAAAGCCTCTCTGAAAAATTTTATGGCGGTTTTATACTTCCCCTTTTCTGCATATATATGACCGAGATTATTTAGGGATTCAGCATGATCAGGATGCTTTTTCAGGATATTTCTGTAACATGCTGCGGCACCATCAGAAGAATTGAGTTTATTAAGAACAAGACATCTGTTGTAAAGGGCCTGGGTAAAATCCGGTCTTATTGCCAAAGCCTTTTCATAAGCTTTCAAGGCTTTTTCAAATAATTTCTGTTTTTCATAGAGATTGCCAAGATCATTGTAAACATCATATAAGCCTGCATGAAGAGAAATTGCTTTTTTCATGTACTCTTCTGCTTTTATAAATTTTCCCTCCTCAAAATAAATTTTCCCTGCAAGATTCCAGGCCTCTGCAGCTCCGGGCTTCAATTTCAGAGCCCTTGACAATGATACAAGTGCATCTTTTCTTTGATTAAGTTTTTCAAGGACAATGGCTTTGTTATACAGCAATTCAGGGCTTTTGGGGAATAATCCAAGAGCTTGATCATAAAGGACAAGCGCTGCTTTCTCGCTTCCCATTGCAAATAAAAGGTTCCCCTTCCGGGCAATAGCCTCAGGATTATCAGGATGCATTGACATAATTTTGTCAGCATGCTTCAGCGCTGATTCAGGTTTACCAAGAAGCATATATATTTCACCAAGGGCTGCATGGCCTGAAAAATTATCCGGATCCACTGCAATTAATTTCTTATAAAATTGCACAGCTTCTTTAAGCCGTCTCTGATTAAAAAGTAAGAATGCTAAATTTTCAAGTTGTTTCTTTCCTTTTCCATTAATTCTTATTGCCTGCCTGTAACAGAATTCAGCTTTCTTCAATTTCCCCCGGGTAAACAGACCTGCTCCGAGATCGTTCCATGCAATGGGATTCCGGGGATCTTTTTTAACAGAATCAGTCCACAGAGTAACACTGTTTTTCCAGACAAAATTGCGCTGTGCAGACACAAAGCAGCAGCCTGCCACAAGAACAATAATTCCCATATACCATCCGAATTTCCAAAAATAACGATGAGAAAATCCAAAGTTTAATTTTAGACAAAAAGCATAGTAAGATATCAAAAGAAAAATACCCGGTGCTGCAAGATAAATATATCTGTCTGCCATTTTTATTGAAATTGGTATAATATTTGAGGCTGGAGACAACGAAATTAAAAACCAGCCAATGCAGAAAAGCCAGAATCTGTCTTTCTTTTTTGCCTTATAAATACAAAAAAAGCAAACTGCCACAAAGCCGATAAAACCAGCAGGAATTTTATAATAATCAAAAGGGGAAAGATAAACATAATCCATATAACGGTTATTCAGCCAGAAAGGAAAAAATATATTTCTTATATAATCAAACAGGGCCTGCATTAAAGTGTACAGGGTGTATATGATATCTCCCCTGAAATAAAAAGTTGCAGCACCGGTTTTATTAGCTACGAGCTTGATCCACAGCAGAATAAAAATCATGGACCCAGCGACAATAAAAGGGAAAAATATACCCGGTCTCTTTAGAATAATTTTAGTGGGATTTATTTCATTGGAAGCACAGTATTCATATAAAAAAAACAGCCCCGGCAGAACAACGCCAAAGGGGCTGGAAAATGCGGCAAGCATGGTACACACAAGGGCAAGCACTACATATATTACATTTTTCCATTTCCGGCTGGATTCCAGGGTAAAAAAATAAAATCCTGCAAAGGAAAAAACAGCAAGCAGAACATATTTACGATCGGACAGCCATGTCACAGCCTCAACATTCACAGGATGCACGGCAAACAATGTGGCAGTTAAAAATGCAATGCCAAAGACAGTGTTTCTAACAGAAATATCGTTTTTATCAAGAATATT
>WFQS01000022.1 GCA_015486915.1 Desulfobacteraceae bacterium | reverse complement strand
ATACAGTCGGATATGCTGTTCCGGATGAGTTGTCAAACCTTGTTGAATATGTGATAAAAAACACTTTAAACATAAATAAAGCTGTTTTAAGTGTCCACTGCCATAACGACCTTGGACTTGCCACTGCAAACACCCTTGCCGCAATAAAAGCAGGAGCCGGGCAGGCAGAAGTAACAATAAACGGAATCGGGGAAAGGGCCGGGAACACCTCCCTTGAGGAGGTTGTAATGACCCTTGGAACAAGACCTAATTTTTTCCGGGAAACAACGGCAATAGATACCACAAGGATATATCCCACCAGCCGCCTTGTCAGTATGATCACCGGCATAGTTGTTCAGCCTAACCGTGCCATTGTGGGCGCCAATGCCTTTGCCCATGAGGCAGGTATACACCAGGATGGAGTTTTGAAAAATCCCATGACATATGAAATCATGAAACCCGAAACCATAGGGTTAAGTAAAAACAATCTCGTTCTTGGAAAGCATTCGGGCCGGCACGCCCTTTATTCGCACATATCCGGCATGGGGTATAACCTTTCCGATGAAGAGATGAATATTGTTTTTGAAAAATTCAAACACCTTGCTGACAGGAAAAAGAATATTCTTGATGAAGATATTGAAGCCCTTATAAATGAAGAAATTCTGCGAAGTGCCGAGGTGTTCCGCCTTGAGTATCTCAATGTTTCCTGCGGAACTGCGGTTTTTCCATATGCAAGTGTACATCTTAAAATCAACGACAGGCTTGTCAAAGGGGCAGTTGAAGGCAACGGACCAATTGATGCAGTGTTTAATATTATTGCAAAACTTACCTGCACAAAATCAAAATTGCTGAGATTTTCCGTTAACGCCCTGACCGAGGGAACAGATGCCCAGGGTGAAGTTACCGTGAGGTTGTTTGAAGATGGTATTACAGCTCTTGGCAAAGGATCTGATCCGGATATCATAACAGCAAGCGCCCTTGCCTATGTAAACGGCTTAAACAGACTGGAGTATCTCAAGGAAAATCCCGCAGAACTGTCTCCGGTACTGTAAAAATTAACTATGATGGACCCCAAAATTTTGAACCAGTTGCTAAGCTACAAAACAAGTGGTAAAAACAGGCTCAATTGAACACCGAAGAAGGATGTCCATGAAAAAAAAATTGAGTGTAATCACGAAAATTCATGGACAACTTTTCATGTTAAACTAAGGATCGGAGATGAAATAAGTTGAACAGAAATAGCGCAGAATTCCTACCCCATGTACAAGGCGTATTAAAGGTTGCATACTCAACGTATTCGGCCTTTGATGCAACGAAGTAGATAGGATAAAAGACAAGCAATCTCGTTCAACTTATAAAATTTTCGATCCTAAGGTCTTAAAACAATTCAGGTAATAAATAATTTGAGCCTAATTTTATGTTAAAAGATTAACCTATTCACTTGTTGAACGAAGCCGCTAAGCGGCAGAAAAAAAGCCGCAAATTTTTAATTCAGTGTATACTCCATGCTTATTCGTTGGCCATTATACTGCATCTATACGGCTACAGCTTCAAAAGCTACATTGAGAGGTTCTGTCTTTGATATGAGTAATTTAATTTTTCAAATCCAATCACTTGCCCTGACTTATTTTTCATCAAAACGACTTCATTGCCAGTTTCTTCACATATATATTCATCCTGTGAATCACCAAACCAGACCGTTAGGGTATTTCCAACTTTATCATAATATAGTTTAACCTGTGCCATATTCGTTCTCCTTCTTTGATAGCATCAGTTGGATAAGTCGTAATCAAAAATCCATCTCCATTAAGTCGTCTTGTAACTGCACATATCCAGCGTTTAGTCTTCTCCAATTTGTAAAATAGATACACATCTGAATCACTTCTACTGCGCCTGATTTCATCAGAATTTTCAAGAACTTCTTTTACCCATTGCTCTCGTCCACTCATCACTGGATGTTTTATCGTCACTATCAATTTCCAGTAAAAGTCAGTTACCTTTAGCAGATTGAGATAATCCCATTGTTTTTGTTAGCTCCTTCTGGGTAACATGATGAGATTTCCGTACTTGTTGCAAACGAATTGATGCAATTTTTTCTTTTGATTTTAAACGAATTTCAGCCCTTTCTTTGCTTGAAAAATTGTCTTTCATTAATTTATCTAAAGTTTTCATGATTTTACCATTATTTCTGTTGAATAGTTTTTAAGTGAGTTTCAAAAACAATTTCAGCTTGAGCAATTAAGCGTTTATAAAATTTCTCTTGGTTTTTACCCTTTTTGTCACCGCCACTTAAAATAATAGCATGCCTTTTAGGGTCAAATGCAAACAGGGTTCGGTAAACATGACCTGGTACTTTTGTTCTTAACTCTTTTAAGTTGTTAAACTTAGATCCTTTTATTTTATCGGCATAAGGTCTCCCTAATGTTGGTCCAAAGTCTTTCAGAACTTCTAAGTCTGTTGCTATGGCAATTTTGTCTTTTTGAGGCAATTCGCTAAACCAACTATCAAATTCCTCACTGATTATAATTTCCCATCCCATAGACTGAAAATATAATATTTATACGATATTTAGTCAAGTGTTTGCCTTGAGTTAATTTCACAGAAGATACCATTTCAAAATTAGAATGGGTAGGTTTGAATTGTTATTAAAAAACAGAACGTCCCACATCACCGGCAGCAAAAAGCAGAGCGACGAGGAACGAGGAGCGGCGCTTTTTGATGTCCGGGTGTATGTAATTCGGCGATTACTTGTCGATTATGAACTTTTAATTTTACTCCGACCCCATTGCCTTTTTATTGCTCCATTTTAAGATCGTTCGGATTTGTTTTTTTCATTTCTGAGGCATTTTATTTAAAAACAGAGTAAAAATACATCCTACAATAAATATTATTGCCGCTGCTATGAAAAATATCGTAGAAAAATCCAATGCGTTTAATATACGTCCATTAAAAAAAGTGCCTATGCCTCCACCCACAAACATGTTAAAAGATGCGAGAGACATGACGGTTCCTCTCTGCTCTGGCATAAACTGCATGGCTACGGCTATCACAGTTGACTGGATTATAATGAATGCAAACCCAAAACCAAGCAGTGAGAGCCCCATAAGAATTGGAGAATTCCATAAGCATAGTGATGCCCAAGATGCACAGCCAAGTACGCCTGCGAACAGGAAAATTTTATTGCCGAATTTTTGTTTTAACGTTCCTACTTTTGGCCCACCGATTGCAGTTGCCAATCCAAAAAGTGATAAGAGTAAGCCCACTTCCAGTATATTGTATCCCAATCTAAGTTGAAGTAATTTTCCTGAATATGCGAAGCTTCCAAAGACCGCGAATCCTACAAAGAAAAGGAAGCTGACTGTTTTGATTAAGCCTTTGTTGGCAATAGCCTGCCCATATACTTTTGAAAAGCTCAAAGTGCTAATAATGCCCGGGCTCTTTTTCAAAAATTTTAGCATAATAAACGCAACTACAAGCTCAGCAATTCCATACGTTAGGTATAGCAATCGCCAAGAACCAAAAAATGCTAGCATTCCCCCAATGGCAGGAGCAACTGCTCCGCCTAGGAACATAATGCCTATTACCGCTCCGAGTGCATTCATCCTATCATCATCGTCAAAACTATCACCAACCAGAGATACTGATACAGGTAAAACCGCCGCAGCAAGAGCACCGTTTATTGCACGTAATATGCATAGTGAGGATAGGTTAAATGCTGTTGCGCTTAAAATACTAAAAATGGCGGTGCCAAAGGTAGCCATATTAAGCACTTTTGCTTTGCCATATCTATCAGCTAAAGGACCAAATAACAATGTAAACAGGCCAAAAGGCAGCATATATGCGGATATTGATAAGGCCGCAGAAGGGATCGTAAGATGAAGGTCTTTGGCTATATTTATAAGAAGTGGTGCAGCAGCATAATTATCTCCCTGAGCTAAGAATGCAATACTTCCCAATATAAGAAGCAGTTGTTTAGAGTGACTGGATTTCATTTCAAGTTTTCCCTTTAATTTTATTTCTCCGGAGTGAACATCAATGTCCAAACGATGTAGATGAGATTTCTACATTGAATTTAATTAAATTTTGCCGAACATTTGTTAATAGATGGAAAAAAATTCCATGATATCAGAATATGTATATGGAAAAGTTTTCCACTTATCGGTATATTAAACTTAAAT
>WFQS01000021.1 GCA_015486915.1 Desulfobacteraceae bacterium | reverse complement strand
ATGATCAATTGCTCAGCAAGGTTGATGCCCTGCTGGAGGGGGTATAATATGACAGATGATTTTGAGCCTGTAATTCTTACGTTCTGCTGTAACTACTGAGGGTATTCCGCTGCGGACCTGGCAGGTTCCATGAGATTGAAATGCCCGACAAGTTTTAGAATTATCCGTCTTCCATGCACGGGAAAAATCGATGTGATCCATATTTTAAGGGCCTTTGAAAAAGGTGCTGACGGAGTTTATGTTGTGGGCTGCATGGAGGGTGAATGCCATTTTAACTCCGGCAATTTCAGGGCAAGAAAAAGGGTTGAGCAGGCAGCGATCCTGCTTGACAAAATAGGAGTGGGAGGTGAAAGAGTTAAAATGTACAACCTCTCCGCTGCGGACGGGCCTTTGTTTGCAGAGTATTCCATTGAAATGGATAAGAAAATCAGAGAACTTGGCCCAAGTCCCATTCGAATTGCAAAACAGAAAATGACGGTATAAAGCCAGGTATTTTAATTCTTAAATTATAAATTATAAATTTTTAATTATAAAGGGGCTGTTTTATGATTATAGCAGAGAAAAAACCCATTGAGGAGATTATCGAAGAGGTTGAGGATTACGACAGACTTCTTGTTCTTGGATGCAATGAATGTGTGACTGTGTGCGAGGCAGGGGGCAAAAAGGAGGTTGGTATTCTTGCCTCTGTTTTAAGAATGCATTTCATCAAGGAGGGCAGAGAAAAGAAAATCGATGAAAGAACTCTGGAACGGCAGTGCGACCATGAATATCTCGAAGAGATCCGTGATGTCATTGATCAATACGATGCTGTTTTATCCCTTGCCTGCGGTGTAGGTGTCCAGTTTACAGCGGAAAAATACCTTTCAACCCCGATTCTGCCAGGTGTTAATACCGTATGCCTCGGTGCCAATGAGGAAAGGGGAGTGTGGACTGAAAGATGCCAGGCCTGCGGTGAATGTGTGCTTGCGAGAACTGCTGGGATCTGTCCCGTGTCAAGGTGCGCAAAAAGGGTGCTCAACGGCCCATGCGGTGGTTCCAGTAACGGAAAATGCGAGATAAACAAAGACCTTGACTGTGCATGGCAGCTTATAATTGACAGGCTGCACGCACTTGGCAGGATGGATGATTATGAAAAAGTGGCACCCATCAAGAACTGGTCAACTGACAGAGCAGGCGGACCAAGAAAAGTGGTCAGGGAGGATGTACAGGTATGAATTTAAAAACTTCCAGTAAACTTGAAAAAATTCTGAAACAGGGACATATTGCAGTAACTTCCGAATGCGGACCGCCCAGGGGAAGTGATCCGGAAGTTATTACAAAAAAGGGTAATCTGATAAAAGACCATGTGGATTGTGTAAATATCACGGATAACCAGACCTCGATGACGAGGATGTGCTCCCTTGCAGCATGTGTTCATTTAAAACAGATGGGAATTGAACCTGTGCTCCAGATGGTGACAAGGGACAGAAACCGAATTGCCCTTCAGAGCGATATCCTCGGGGCGGCATCCTTTGATATTCATAATATTTTGTGCCTGACAGGAGATCACCAGAGTTTCGGGGATTGCCCCGAGGGCCAGAATGTCCACGATCTTGATTCCATGCAGCTCATTCAGACCGTGAGATACATGCGGGATGAAGGAAAATTCTTAGGCGGCGATGATATAAGCCGTCCCCCTGACATGTTTGTGGGAGCTGCGGCAAATCCCTTTGCAGATCCATTTGAGATCAGGGTTCCTAGACTTGCGAAAAAAGTTGCCTGCGGGGTTGAATTTATCCAGACCCAGTGTATTTACAATCTTGATAAATTTGAGGAGTGGATGAGGAGATTAAGGGAGCGTGGACTGCATGAGAAGGTTTATATCATGGCAGGAATGACCCCCATGAAATCGGCCGGAATGGCAAAATTTATGAAAAACAGGGTTCCCGGAATGGATGTTCCCGATGAAGTTGTTAAACGTCTTGCCGGCGTGGAAAAGAAGAAACAGGCCCAGGAGGGAATTGATATCTGTGTTGAAGCGATCCAACGTTTAAAAGAGGTGGAAGGGGTTGCAGGATTTCATGTCATGGCAATTGAGTGGGAGGAAAAAGTTCCTGAAATAGTAGAAAGAAGCGGTCTTTACCCCCGGCCTGCGATTTAAGCATAAAAATTATCATAAAACGGACGACATTATTTTCAAAACCTGATATTGATGTCGTCCGTTTGTTTTCCAGTTTTAGTGCCTTACCCCTGAATTTTTGCAATAAAAAACAAGAAATTGAGGCAGACACATGTGTTGCGGGCATTGCTCGCTTTAGTCTCTAAATTCTTATTTTTTTGTTGTTTTGGCAAAAGAATTCTAAAAAAAAATCGTTTTGGGTCTGGCTTGTTCAGGTTAGAAAATGGTTGGTTTACCAAAGATCGTTTGTCAGAAACAGATCAGCCAATCAGTACAAGTCCGGAAAGTGTTCCCACTGACGGCTTGTTATTGGGTTGGCTTTTTGAATCGTCAAGTTCAAAACCCGCTTGTTTCATCAATTTCTTTACATTTATTCCAAAGCCTGACATGGATGGGCGGGCATATTCGGGATTTCTGCATTTTCCGTTTCTGACAACCACCTCACAGTCAATATATCCGGAGCAGAATATCTGCTTGCATGAGCCTCCGGCAAAAGCCTTTGAATTTTTGTAACCCATTTTCACCGCACCATGTTCGATTCCAGAGGCAATTTCGTGTAGCAGGCGAAACCAGTCATTTCTTTCATTGGAAAACAGGATTGTATAGGGAACGTCTATTTTAAAAACAATGGCTTTATTATAATCTTTCAATAATTTTCTGAATCCATCGGGACCTGATACATAGGGCGGGCAGCTCATGGAAAGTCCATAATTTTCACACCCGGGATCTTTACAGAGTTTTGCGAGTTTGTCTTCCACTATAATATGATCCGTGGAAATAACAGCCGCATCCATTGCGCCGGCATCGTGTGCCATTTGAATCAGGCTGGCTGCATCTGCCGGCATATTATTATATCCTTGTACTCGTTTTTCATATTATAAAACCTTTGCAAGATACTCCCTTTTGCCCAAATTGCTGTGTCAGAGAAAAAAATTAATTGTAAAAATATTAAATATATATTGCTTTGCTTGAAATTTTTGTCTTTTCTGTATCCGGAATAAAATTAAATCCCTTTCAATGTTCTCCTTCTATTTTCTGTATGTCTGATCTGTACATATAAATACAGTCAGGCTTTCTTACTTAAAAAGCCTGACTATATCTGTTATTGCGTTGTCTGTGATTTTTTCAAAAACAACACCGGTGGGTCGCATGACAGTTATTTTGTAAGAAAGAGCTCTATTTTGACAAAGCAACAGATGCTCTTTTATGTTCGTCAAAATCTCTGATTTTTTGAGGCAAAGCAGCGCAGTTCAGCTCGGCCTCATGGCCGTTGTATTTATCTGTTCTTCCATACAGGCTTGCGTTTTTCCTCAAAGCTTTTAATTCCTTCAAGTGTATCCTGGGTTTTCATCATGGTGTTTAAGAAATAATTGCTGACAAGATCCACACCCTGGGAAAAATTTATTCCAAGATGACGTTTTACGGCGCGTTTATTCAGCCTTATGATAAGGGGACTTGAATAGGTGATTTCCTTTACGGTTTTTTCAACGGTTTCCTCAAAATTATCTGCAGAAGCTGTTTGGGAAACAAAGCCCATGTGCTTTGCCTCTTCTGCGCTGTATGTCCTGCCGGTTGTGCATATCTCAATGGCCTTTGCCGTTCCCACAAGCTCGGGCAGGCGAAGGGCAGCATATGGAGGAAAAAATCCAAGTTTTATTTCAGGCTGTCCGAAAATTGCCTTTTCAGAGGCGATCACTATGTCGCAGGCAATGGCAACCTCCATGCCTCCACCGAGACAGGCACCGTTTACTGCAGCAATAACAGGTATATCAATTTTATTAATATTTTCGAAAATCCTGTTAAATACAGTTACCATTTCATCAACCATTTCAGGCCTGTGATCCGACACCTCCACACCTGCACAGAAACTTCTGCCTTCTCCGGTGATAACAAGGCATTTCAGATCATCATCACGGGAAATAAGATCAAGTTCCGCATTAAGCTCGTTCATCATTTCAATATTTAAAACATTGTGTTTGGGTCTGTTCAGAACGATTCTTTCCACACCATCGGTTTTATCAATATTAATATTTTTAAGCTCACTCATTTCTTGAACTCCTTATTAAAATTTAGGGGGAAAATATAATCTTAAATAACGGCCACGAGGCCGGGTTTTTTTGATGGTTTTATTTTTTCGTGAAATTAGATGGTCTCGTAAAAAATCGAAAATGCTATAACAGCTATTAATAATTTTAGTATGTTACGACTGAAAAAATACCAAAATCTGACTTTTTACAGGTTCATCAAATTTAGCAGAGACGCAAAGTTTTACGTCTCTACTTTACGTCTCTACCCTTTGGTTTATCCCTTTATAATTCTCGGCAGAATCATCTGGTGCTGGGGACAGATCGATTTTGGATTCTGATAAGCGCCTCCTGCAAATGCAACAAGGTATTTTCTCAAGTCCTTAAGATGGACAAGCTCATCCACCATTCCTGTTTTTGCACAGAAAATAGGCCTTGATTTTTCATGGTATTTGTCAGCAAGCTTGTTCATTTTATCCACAACAGGCTGAAGATCGTGTCCTGCTTCCTTTTCTTTTACAAGCCTTCTTGCATAACTTGCAACGGCTGCTGTCTCCCCGTGCATAACGTAAATTTCCGTTGCAGCCGTGCCAAGTGTAAATGCATTGTGCCTGTTGGCAGTAGGACCTCCCATTACATAGTGTGCCGCAGCAGATCCCTTTCTCAATACAACAAGCATCATTGGAACATCGGTCTGCTGGATGGAATAGATAAGTGACTGGCCAAGGCCGAGCAGTTCCGCTTTTTCAGCAGTGTCACCCACATCAATGCCAGAAGTATCCTGGAGCCAGACAACGGGAATCCTGTCCCTGCCGCAGAGAGTTACAAACTCGTTCATTTTTATGAGGCCCTGCCTGTAAAGCTTGCCCCCGAATCCGGGGTAATCAGCGTACTCTGGGTATCCTTTTCCAAGATATCCCTGCCTGTTGCCGATACATCCCACAAGAAATCCGTCTATTTTGCAAAGCCCCGTATAAACTTCAGGGCCGTAACCGGGACGGAATTCCGTGTGCTCTCCTGCATCCACAAGCCTTGAAAGCACCTGGTCAAATGAATATACTTTTTTGGGCTCAAGTGGAAGAAGCCGCATGATATCATCTTCGGGATAGGCTGGCTTGGCAGGAGGGGCAACCCTGAAAAATTTCGGATTATAAGCAGGTATGTCCTTCATATAATCTTTCAGCCCGTCAAGAACACCCTGTTCCTCTTCATAAACATACCTGAAAAAACCTGTTTCATCGTAGTGAATTTTCACAGATCCCGGTGGTTTGGCTTTATTTTCCTTTGCCTTTTCAACAAGGGCATCTGCCATTTCCACATCAAAACCGCCCTGGGGCGCCATCCCGCTTACAATACCTGCTCCTCCAACTGCAATATTGCAGTTTTTGTGGGCAAAAAGGATTGTGGGACTGATGCTCTGGTATCCTCCACCGGCAGGATTGGTCCCGTAAATACCTGCAAGTATGGGAATCCCCATCTGCTCAAGCTCGGCATGGCGGAAAAAAGGAGTTCCTGCACCCCTGCGGTTTGCATAGAATTTTTCCTGTTCAGTGAGTTTTGCACCGCTGCAGTTTACAAGCCATACAAGGGGGAGATTAAGGCGTTTTGCAAGGTCAGTTACCCTTAAAATATTTTCAGACTGGCCCGGCAGCCATGCACCTGCCATAACCTTGTTGTCAAATCCAATGATAACAGCCCATTTCCCGGAAATTTTTCCAATTCCGTCTATGACATTAGTGGTTCCCTCAACATTATCAGCAGGGTTGTAAAGGGTGTGTAAGGGACACCATGTGTCTTTGTCAACAAGATATTCAAGGCGCTGCCAAACTGTCATCTGGCCTCTGGCATTGATTTTTTCCGTTGAAAAACCGGCATTTTTCACCTTGTCCACAGCGGCATCAATCTCTTTTTCAGCTTCAAGGATCTCGCTGATATTTTTTTCTGTTCTCTTGATTTCTCCCTTTTTCAGTTCTTTTCCAAAGGGCTGCATTTTTTCAAAATAAGGTCTCATATTTTTTCACCGAATCTAAGTTTGAGGGTCTCGTAAAAAGTCGAAAATGCTAAAACAGCTATTAATAATTTCAGTATGTTACAGCTGGAAAATACCAAAAGCTGACTTTTTACAGGTTCATCAAGTTTGTTTTTTATTCCATAACAGCAATCAAATCATCTTCCTCTACGCTGTCGCCTTCCTTGACCTTAATTTCTTTGATTGTCCCGTCGCATGGTGCAAATACAGGTGTTTCCATCTTCATTGCCTCAATTATCAGCACTTCATCATCTTCTTCGATTTTTGTACCGGGTTCAATATGAAGTTTAATTATTTTTCCTGCAAGCGGGGCAAGTATGTCTTCTGCCATTTCAATCTCTCCTTAATTTAATGTTTTTTTCTGCGTTTAATGTTTTTTAACAATTTTACCTTTGTTTAACAGTTTTACCTTAAAATAGCTACATTGTAACATATATAATATTATGTCAAGATTTTTTTAAATAACTGCCATGAGGCCGCTCCGGATTCTCTCAGAGAGACTCTCAACCAATATTGAAACACTTACTCCTAACCTGAACAAGCCAGAACCAAAACGATTGTTTTAATTCTTTTGCCAAGAAAACAAGAAAACAAGAATTAAGAGACCAAAGGAATTTTTTCAGGGATAAAGAGCGCCCCCATTACAATGCGATTTTGCTACGATTAAATTCCATGAAGTTTCATCGTGTTCAGCACAAAGTTTTTTTAATATGGCTTCAAAGTTTAAAAGTTTTTACAAATACATAAAATCCTGCTATGAAAGGAATTAATCGGAGTTTCACATAACGGCCATGGGCCGGGCTGAGAGCCATTAGATCAGCCTCATGGCAGTTATAAAAAAACAAACATAAATTAAAGAAGGAGTAAAACATGAAAAAGGAAGCCGCCAAATTTTTTGCTGTTCTGATAATGCTGTTCTGTTTTGTATTTCCTGCCCATGCAGGTAATTTTAAAAATGTTGTCGTTTTTGGTGACAGCTTAAGTGATAGTGGTAATATATTTTCCATATCACAGGGAACATATCCGGCACAGCCATATCAGGGCCGTTTTTCAAACGGGCCGGTGTGGGTTGAATATCTTGTGAAGAGTCTGGGAATTTCCGGGGATTTTTCCAACTATGCTTTTGCCGGGGCAAATACAGGCACTACAAATCCTGCGGAGCTTGATGCTCCCGGATTGCTGACCCAGATTCCGGCTTATGCAAACCTGTTAACTGCATCTGCAGCTTTTCCAACTGCCGCACCCCAGCCAAAGGATACTCTGTTTATTATCTGGATCGGTGCCAACGATTTTCTCGGCACATTAAGCGACCCTGCTGCTGCCGTCAGTGATGCCATCGATAATATCAAAACAGGTATGACCCAGCTTATTAATCTTGGTGCCGAAAAATTTATGTCAGTCAATCTTCCTGACCTTGGTTTAACACCACGGATGAATAAGGATGCAACGGCTGCCGCAGGTGGAACTCAGCTTGCTTCCTTATTCAATAATTCCCTTGAGATGATGCTTGAGGGACTTGAAGCTGCTTATCCGTCAATTGAAATTGCAAGATTTGACGTGTTCAGCTTATTGCAGGAGGTCAGTGCCGATCCTGGTTCCTGGGGATTTATCAATGTGACCGATTCAAAGTTCGACAAAAATACCAATACCGTTGCCCAGGGCAACTATCTTTTCTGGGATGATATCCATCCTACAACCATGACCCATAAAATTATTGCCAAACAGGCTGCAGCGGTTTTATTGCAAAAATTCAACTATATGGGACAGCCCAGCTTTGACTCTGCCCTCAAATTTACAATACCTTACGCTGAATTTGGTAATGCTGGCTATGGTTTTCAACTTGATTACTATAATAATCCGGCTGATCCGAATGGATACTACTGGAAACTCGACACTGCAAGTCTAATCGAGGTGCAGTAAGAAATTCAAAAGAATTTATCAAAATTTCATATAACGGCCATGAGGCCGAGCTGAACTGCGCTACGATGCCTCACAACAAATATAAAAAAAGCATTTGTTACTTTATTAAAAGTACGCTCTTTTTTATAAACTGCCATGAGGCAGATCTGGTGACTCTCAGACGGCCTCTAAGAATCAAAGATTCTGACAAATATTGATCGTCGAGATTGAAGATGAAATTTTTGGGGCTTTCTCAATGACAGCTCCTGCAAATATCAAATATTCTTTAAGCACATCAATAATCAGTTGTTTTCTTTTTTCCTTAACAGGCAAAATTCAACTGATAAATACATTGCAATAGACCATAATGACTGTTCCAGCAGCTTAGGATCGAAAATTTTATAAGTTGAACGAAATTACTTGTCTTCCGGCCCATCTACTTCGTTGCATCAAAGGCCGAATACGTTGAGTATGCAACCTTTAATGCGCCTTGTACATGGGCCGGAATTCTGCGCTATTTCTGTTCAACTTATTTCATCTCCAATCCTTATGGTCTATTGTTGTATCCTCATTCCTTCTTTCTCAAAGTCCATGAATAGATAATACAAACTTTCCAGTTGAATTCCATATGATTTTTTCCTGAAATTGCAATAGACTATTGTAAAAAATGGCTAAAAATTTAGATGTTATAGTATTTTGTATCTTATCAAACTCCTTCCATGAGAGGAATTTTTCGGAGTTTTTCATATGTACCCACATGAAGCGTATTTAGTGCCTTACCCCTGAATTTCTGCAATAAAAAACAAGAAATTGAGGCAGGCACATGGGTTGCGGGCATCGCTCGCTTTAGATTTACCTGGGATCAAAAAAATTAAGGTTGATTTTTTTAAATTTTGATTGTAGAACTTGGCTGTAAATTTTGCCATGTTTTTTGATCACAATTTCAGTTTCACTATTTATATTTCCGCTTTTTTAAAATTTATGTCAGTTGGATGAAAGCCTCAGCATCACAAATGCCGCAGGGCTTGACATCAAGGGTCTGCTTTGAAAATGGGCTGATCTATTCCTGCCCGTTTCCCTGCCCGTTGCATTTGATTTTTCCCGTTGAGGCCGGCCAGGACTTTTTTGATTTTGACAATTCTAAAATCTGCCCTACTGTATGATAGTCATGGGACAGATCTGGTTTTGCCCATTTAATTTATAATTTTTGCACAGGAGAGATGCTTTATGAAACATAAAATTACTTTTCAGCCCTATGATCGTTCAATCGAGGTTGAAGATGGAGAAATACTTATCAAAGCTGCCCTTGAGGCGGGTGTTCACATAAATGCATCCTGCGGAGGTGCTGGTGTCTGCGGGAAATGCAGAATAATAATCGAGCAGGGGGAAGTGGAGGGTGGTCTCTCCGAGATGCTCTCCAATGAGGATGTGGAAAAGGGCTATCGCCTTGCATGTATGTCAAAGGTTAAATCTGATCTTGTTGTCAGGGTTCCAGTGGAATCCTATGTGGATGCAAGCGTACTGAATCTGACAACCTCTCCCAGGCATACCGCTGAAATAAAACCATTTGATTTTGAAGAATTAAAAGAAGAAGGCCTTTTTATACCTCCCGTTGAAAAAAAATATCTTGAACTGCCACAGCCCACAGCCCAGGATAATATCCCGGATCTGACAAGGCTGATTAATTACCTGAATATCACCTATGACGAGCACCGCCTTCTCGTGAATCTTGATGTTATCAGGAAACTGCCCGATATGCTGCGTAAAGCCGGATTTAAGATAACCGTTACCATTGTAAGGCCTGTGAGAAAAGACGGCAGGAGCCAGATTGTTGATATTGAACCAGGAGATACCACAGACAGGAATTATGCCGTTGCCATGGACATCGGTACAACAACGATTTACGGGCAGGCCATTGATCTTAATGAAGGTAAGGTGATATCCCAGTATGGAGATTTTAACGGCCAGATCAGTTATGGTGAAGATGTTATTTCAAGGATCGCCTTTGCAGAAAAACAGGGAGGGCTTGAAAAACTCCACAAGGTGGTTGTGGGTACCATAAATAAAATTCTCGAAAAGATTATTAAACAGGCAGGAATAGATAAAGATGAAATTACAACCATCACCCTTGCCGGCAATTCCACCATGACCCAGCTTCTTCTTGAAATAAATCCAAGTCATATCAGACTTGCACCCTATGTTCCTGCATCCAATTTTTATCCCCCTTTCAGTGCTTCTGAAATAGGAATTGATCTTGCAGCCCATTCAATTGCACTTGTATATCCCGGGATCTCAAGTTATGTGGGCGGTGATATTGTGGCCGGTATCATGGGGTCAGGTGTTTACAGGACAGATAAACTCACCCTTTACATGGATATCGGAACCAATGCGGAAATTGTTGTAGGCAATAAAGACTGGATGGCATGCACTGCATGTTCTGCAGGTCCTGCATTTGAAGGTGGAGGCATAACTTTCGGGATGAGGGCATCTAAAGGAGCAATAGAAGATTTTGCAATAAATCCTGTGACATATGAACCCATGATAATGACAAAGGGAAATGTAAAGGCAAAGGGGATATGCGGGTCAGGTCTTATTACCATTGTTGCCCAGCTTTTTGAGGCAGGAGTGATTGATAACCGTGGAAAATTCAACAGGGATCTCGGCACCGACAGGATCAGGAAAAAAGATGATATCTGGGAGTATGTTATTGTAAAACAGGAGCTGACCGGAATAGACAGGGATATCACCATTAACGAGCCTGATATTGATAACCTCATCAGGGCAAAGGGTGCCATGTACAGCGGGGCTTTGACTCTGCTTGAAGAGGTGGGACTTTCCATAGTTGATGTTGAACAGGTCTATCTCGCCGGAGGTTTCGGAAGTTATATCGACCTTGAAAAAGCCATGACAATCGGCCTGCTTCCCGAGATGGAGCCTGATAAGATTGTATATATAGGAAACGGATCTCTGAGGGGCTGTAAGATGAATGCACTGACCAACAGCTTCAGAAGGCAGGTGAGCAGTGTTGTAAAAATGATGACAAATTTTGAGCTTGCCGAGACTTCATCATATATGGATCATTATGTTGCAGCCCTTTTCCTGCCCCATACTGAGCTTAATTATTTTCCGAAACTTAAAAAAAGACTTGATGCACTTCATAAAAGAAAAGCAGTTAAAGGATGATAAATAGTGGAGAATGTGAAAAAAACAAAAAGTTTTGTTATGGGAGTTGATATTGCCGTACCTGAGTTGGGGAACAACACTGCAGATGTAGAGCGCCTTAAAGAGGCTGTGAAAAAAAAATACGGCATTGAACCTCTGTCTGTCCCTTTGACTGTATTAAAAAAAATCCCCTCAAGTATCAGAAAATGGGATCACAGAATAAAACTTATTCTTTTTAAAGATCTGAGGGGATGGTTTGTGGCTGGAATAAGAAATCCTGATGATGTGGAACCTGTCTGTGGTATTGCGGCGGATATCGGGACCACCAGAATTGTTTTAAGGATTCTTGATCTTGAGACGGGAAAGAACCTTGGAGAAAGAGGTTTTGACAATCCTCAAACTGTTATCGCACCGGATGTGCTTGCAAGGATTCGCCATGCAGAACAGGATGCTGGCAGGAATGAGCTTCAAAGTCTTGTTATAGATGCGGTAAACTCCAATATTTTATCCCTGTGCCGGTCATGCAGCATTGATATTTCATCTGTTTATCTTTTCTGCGGTGCAGGCAATACCGCCATGACCCACCTTTTTCTTGGCATTGATCCCACCCACATTATAAGGGAGCCTTACATTCCCTGTGTGAATGTACCTGAACCGTTTAAGGCACGGGAAATAGGGCTTAATATGAACTTGGAAGCCGTGGTTTTTCTCTTTCCAAACATTGGCAGCTATTTTGGTGGAGACCTTATTTCAGGGATTTTATATGCAGGTATCCACAAAAAAGAATTTCCATGTATAATGGTGGATGTGGGCACAAATGCAGAGGTGGTTGTGGGAAACAGCGACTGGCTTATTGCATGTGCAGGAGCTGCAGGACCTGCACTTGAGGGCGGGATGAGTGATATGGGTATGACGGCGGGACCCGGTGTCATTGACACCGTGGTGATCGACAGGGAAACAGGGGATATTAAGATACATACCATTGATCAGAAGCCGGCAATAGGTCTTTGCGGTTCAGGCATGATAGATCTTGCAGCCGGGCTTTTCCTTTCAGGTATGATCGATATCAGGGGAAAATTTGCAGGTGAAAAATGTCATGGAAGATTATATGAAAAAGATGGAATATCATATTTTCGCTTAATTGATAAGGATTGTTCCGGAACGGGAAAAGACATTGTTTTAAGCCAGACAGATATAGATTCCCTTACAAGCTCAAAGGCCGCTATGTACTCGATCCTTGAAGTGATGGTGAACAATACGGCAGGCCTTGCCTTTGATGATCTGTCAAAATTTTACGTGGCAGGAACTTTCGGCTCTTTTATTAATCCAAAATCAGCCATATCCATCGGCATGCTGCCGGATATTCCCCTTGAAAAATTTGAAGTGCTCGGCAATTCATCCCTTGGAGGTGCTGCAAAACTTCTCCTTGACCCCGATTGTTTTGAGGAACTCAATAAAATAAGACGGAGTATTACCTATATTGAACTTAATGTGAACCAGGAATTCATGAATATTTTTTCCGGAGCGAAATTTTACCCCCATACTGACAGGTCAAGATTCCCGTCGGTAAAATAATACATATGGTTGTTCTTGACAAATCCCGGGGTTTAAGGGTAAGGGAATAAGAATTAAGAGACCAAGGCGGGCGATGCCCGCAACCCATGTGCCTGCCTGAATTTTTTGTTACAGGGTAGAGACGCAAAATTTTGCGTCTCTACGAAAAACAGGTTTTTTGTTCAATTTATTATGTTTTCTTATCATGTTTTTGATCCTTAAAGCAGGTTTTTACCTATGTTAATTAAAAATCTATTCAGATACTGGACATACCAGGTATTTTCTCCGGGCACTGTTT
>WFQS01000020.1 GCA_015486915.1 Desulfobacteraceae bacterium | reverse complement strand
GTCCTAATGACCGTTTTTATATGAAAGAGCTCATTTTTTACAAAGTAGCTGATGCTCTTTGTATGTTCGTTGAGAGGCACCGTAGCGCAGTTCAGCTCGGTCTCATGGCCGTTTTATAAGGAAGAGCTCATTTTTGACAGAGTCACATGCTTTTTCTATGTTCGTTGTGAGGCGCTGTAACGCAGTTCAAATCCGCCTCATGGCGGTTATCAAAGTTCCATTATGATTTTTTTATCTCTTATATTTCTCTTTTGTCTGCAAAGTGATATGGTACTGTTTTTTATAAAGTATTATTGTTGATGAATTCGTAAAAAGTCAGATTTTGGCATTTTTGCAGCCGTAACATGCTGAAATTATTAACTGTAACGCAGTTCAGGTCTGCCTCATGGCAGTTATATGAAAAATTTATAAGTGAATAAGTGAATAAAAAAATAGAAAGCAGAAACAGGGTTAAAGGAAAATTTGCTCAGTTTATTGAGAATGTGAAAAAACTTCAGGGCGATCCCCATTATCTTGCCATGGGAATGGCCATAGGGGTTTTTGTGGCCATGACCCCTTTGATTCCTTTTCATACTGTCCTTGCCGTTGCAATGGCTTATATTTTTAAAGGAAGCAAACCGGCTGCTATTCTTGGAGTATGGGCAAGCAATCCTTTTACCGTTATTTTTATTTATCTCGGCTGCTATAAAATAGGGATTTTTTTTATTGGTAATCCACACCAGGACGCGGCAGGTATAAGAATACTTGTTCATGCACTGGAACAGGACATCGATATTTATGAAAAATTTGTTGTTTTCATGCATTTTTTCAACACCCAGTTAAAACTATTTATTGCAATGATTGCAGGTGGGATTGTTTTGGGTCTGCCTGCAGGGTTTGTCTCTTATTTTTTAACAAAAACTTTTGTGAAAAAAATAGATTTACAAAGGGACAAAGAGACTGATAAAGAAGAAACATTATGACATATCCTGGAACACTTCTCAGAAAAGAAAGACTTTTTGCAAAAAAAGAACTGGGCCAGAATTTTCTTGCCGATCCTAAGACCGCAGAAATGATAGTGAATCGTTCAAAAATTTCCAAAAATGACACCGTCCTTGAAATAGGGGCAGGCCTTGGCGCTCTGACTGTCCATGCAGCAAAAAAGGCGGCAAAATTATACGCCGTTGAAAAAGATAAAAGATTAATAAAAATTTTGACAAATGAGCTTGAATCTGCCGGTATTGATAATGTGGATTTGATAAATCAGGATATATTCAAGGTTGATACAAAAAATATAGGCTTTGGCAGAAAACTTATTGTTCTTGGGAATCTTCCTTACAACATTTCATCCCAGGTCCTTTTTAAGCTTGTAAAGGAAAGAAATAATATTGAAAAAGCCGTTCTCATGTTTCAGAAAGAGCTTGCAGAAAGAATTCAGGCTTCCTGCGGAGGACGTGATTATGGCAGGCTTTCGGTTGTTATGCAATACTGCAGTAAAGTCAAAAATATTGCAGATATAGGAGGACATCTCTTTTTCCCAAAACCTGAAGTTGAATCAAGAGTTATTGAACTTTCTTTTTTTGAAGCAACCTGTTTTTCAGGAGAGAAAGAAGATTTTTTCTTTAAGGTCATTAAGGCTGCTTTTTCAAAACGCAGGAAAACATTGAGAAATTCACTTGCAGGCAATGAACTTGATATTAATCCAAAAACTGCAGCGCAGATTCTCGAAAAAACGGGAATTGATCCTGTAAGAAGAGCAGAAACCCTTGACGTCAATGAATTTATAAACCTTACCAAAACACTCTGGTCAAAATATCGGGAGGGCTGAAAATGGTGGACAAAAGGATCGGTATAGATGATCTCATTGAAATCGTTGCAAAAGGGGGTAAGGTAAAAACCGGAATTGACGTTTACGATAAATCAGGGATACTTTTGCTTGAGCGGGATATCCTTGTTGATAAAATCAAGATTCTTGAAATCATTAAGGCAAACGGGATTGAATCTCTTCCTTTAAGTGCAGGAGGCGACAGCGGCATCTGGGATGCCGACGGAAAATTGATCGGTGGTGGTGGAGCAGGAACGGAAGATGGTTCCGGAGAGAACAGGGAAAAGCCAAAACCATTGTCCAGTATTAAAACCGGAGAAATAGAAAAAAAGTTATACCAGATAGAGGAACTTAAAAAAATTGCCTTGGAAAAATACAATGAATCCAAGGATAAAATTAAAAAAATACTTGGGGATATTAAGGAAACAGGCGGAGAATTTGACTATGGTGATGTGGAAGAACAGGTTTCCGACCTTGTGGAATTTTTAACTGTAACTGATAATTCTTTTTCATACCTGACAAAGGAAATTTTGTCATATGATGATTATCTTTATAACCATTCCGTAAATGTATGCGCAATTGGAACGGCAATAATAAATAAATTCAATGCAAGTTTCAGCCTGTTGATCAATGATCACCTTAACGCAGGGATACAGAATCAGCCGGACCTGTTTAAAAATCAAAAAAAATCAAAAAGAAATTCTTATAAGTGTTTTATGAAAGATGAGCTTCTTGATATTGCAACGGGATTTTTTCTACACGACCTCGGGAAAGTCCTGGTTCCGGATAAGGTCCTTAATAAAGCGGGCAGACTGACAAGTGAAGAATTTGAAACTGTAAAAAAGCATTCTTATGAATTTGGTCCAGAAATCATGGAAAAAAACAATATTAAAAATTCCATGATAAACAATATTGTTAAAAATCATCATGCAAGACTTTATGAAAAAGAAGAGAGATGTTATCCCAATGACACACTTCCCGATGACATCCCGATATACGTTAAAATTTGTAAATTTGCCGATATCTATGACGCTATGACATCCAAAAGGTGCTATAAAGAAGCTTTTAACCAGATCAGTGTCGTTACCGATATATTCAGGAAATATGCGGGAAAGGATATTTTGCTTCAACATATACTCTATGCATTTGTAAAGAGTATCGGGATTTATCCTCCGGGAAGTATTATTTTTTTAAGAAACGGCCAGATGGCCTATATCCTTGAAAGTGAAGGCCCCATTGTAATCCCTTTTACAGATTCAGATGGAAACAGGCTGACCAGTAAATCAGATCCCGTTGATATTAATTCACCTGACCTTGATGAACTTTTAAAACCGGATGGACGACGCAGTGTTAAAACCCCAATGGAAGTTTATGACCTTCTTCCTTCATATTTAAAGGGACCTGGGGAAAAACTGCTGATCAATAAATAAAGAAATAAAGGATAAATAAAACAATGATAAAAGTTAATGAAAATTACAGCAAATTAAGCGATTCATACCTTTTCTTTAAAATTGCCGAAAAGGTTGATAACTACGAGAAAAACCATCCTGAAAAAGATATTATAAAACTTGGAATAGGAGATGTGACAAGGGCTCTGCCAAAGGCCTGCATAGAGGCTTTCCACAGGGGAGTAGATGATCTCGCAAAGGATTCCACCTTCCGTGGATACGGCCCCAGTCAGGGATATGATTTTTTAAGGGAAAAAATAGCTCTAAAAGATTTCGGGAAAAGAGGAATTGAAATATCTGCCGATGAAATTTTTGTAAGTGACGGTTCCAAATGCGATACCGGCAATTTCCAGGAACTTTTTGCAGATGATATTTCAATTGCCATTCCCGATCCTGTTTATCCTGTTTACCTTGATACCAATGTCATGGCAGGAAGGACCGGAGATTTTAAAGATGGAAGATATGACGGTATTGTGTATATGGACTGTACCAAAGAAAATAATTTCATGCCGGAAATTCCCGATAAGCCCGTTGACCTGATCTATCTCTGTTTTCCAAACAACCCTGCAGGAACAACAATAACAAAGGCGGAACTTGAAAAATGGGTGGAATTTGCAAGGGATACAAAAGCTTTAATACTTTACGATGCAGCCTATGAAGCCTTTATCAGGGATGATGAAATTCCACGTTCCATTTTTGAGATCAAAGGAGCTGAAAAAGTTGCAGTGGAATTCAGGAGTTTTTCCAAAACAGCGGGTTTTACCGGCACAAGATGCGCATACACCATTATTCCAAAACAGTGCATGGTGTTTGATAAAACAGGTGCAAAAATATCTGTACATAAATTATGGAACAGAAGGCAGAGCACAAAATTCAACGGTGTTTCCTATCCTGTGCAAAGAGCTGCCGAAGCGGTTTTTTCAGATGAGGGCAGGGCACAGACAAAAGAACTTATATCCTATTATCTCGGCAATGCGGCAATTATTCGTAATGCATTGGAATCCCTTGGTTTTGACTGTGTAGGAGGAGAACATTCTCCCTATATATGGGTTGATGGAAAAGGAAAGGATTCATGGGCTTTTTTTGATATGCTCCTTGATAAAGCCCAGGTTGTCTGTACCCCGGGAGCAGGCTTTGGCAGGTGCGGTGAAGGATATATCAGGATAAGTGCCTTTAACAGCAGAAAAAAAGTTGAACAGGCAATTTCACGTATCAAAGAGGCTTTAAAATGAAAAGTTTTTTTCAGGTTAAAACCCTTGATGAGGTGATGGAGCTTATCCCGGATTTTTCTCCCGTGGATATTGAAATAGTTCCCATATCCCGGGTTTCATCAAGAATTCTTGCCGAAGATATTCATGCCGATGATGACATGCCCGTTTTCAAAAGATCCACAATGGACGGATATGCAGTTGTTTCAGGTTCTACATTTGGCGCATCGGATTCAAGCCCTGCCTGGCTTGATTTAAAAGGCTCCATTGCCATGGGTGAAATTCCGGAATTTGATTTAAAACCGGGTCAGGCTGCAAGAATATCCACAGGCGGCATGCTGCCGAAAGGCGCTGACAGCGTTGTAATGATTGAACACACGGAAATGGTTGGAGATTCATCTGTTGAAATTTATAAAAGCGTTGCACCTTTGCAGCATGTGATTGACAGGGCTGAAGATTTCAAAAAAGACATAAAAGTGCTTGAAAAGGGTGTATTGATAAGACCCCAGGAAGCAGGACTTGCAGCAGCTTTCGGACTGTCTTCACTTAAGGTGTTTAAAAAACCAAAAATAGCCGTTATTTCAACGGGAGATGAAATCGTTCCTGTAAACTGCACACCTGGCATTGGGAAAATAAGGGATATCAATTCATACACGCTTGCAGGGTTAATACGCGATGCAGGAGCGATTCCGGTTTTGTACGGTATTGTAAAAGACGATCCTGAAGCTCTTTTTACCGCATGTCAAAAAGCCGTTGCAGAAACCGACATGGTTCTGCTTTCAGGGGGAAGTTCCGTTGGGGTGCGCGATTTTACAGTGGAGGTTTTATCTTCTATAAAAGATACAGAGATCCTCGTACACGGTATTTCCATAAGTCCGGGCAAACCCACAATCCTCAGCCGGTCAGGCAATAAAGCTGTATGGGGGCTTCCAGGACACGTAAGTTCGGCAATGGTGGTTTTTAAAATTGTTGTTCTGCCATTTATTAAGAGGCTTAAAGGATGTTCTGGTTACAGTCCTTCCGGAATAAAAATTCCGGTAAAGCTCATGAGAAACATTGCCTCTGCCCAGGGAAGACAGGATTTTGTAAGGGTAAGATTTGTTAAAAAGGATAAAGAACTTTTTGCAGATCCGGTTCTTGGAAAATCAGGGTTGATAAGAACAATGGTTCTTGCGGACGGGCTTCTTGAAATAGGTGAAAATCAGGAAGGAGTTGAAAAAAATTCCATTGTGGAAATTATCCCCATGTAATAAAAATAAAAAGGTATAAAATGAATACAAAACGTAATGTATATCTTGATATGAAGAGTATTAAAGAAGCGGAGAATATTCTTTTTGAAAAGTTTTCCAATCAGCCTTCCATGGACAAAGAAGAGATTGCAGCAGCAGATGCAGTTGGCAGAGTTCTTGCCGAGCCTGCAATTGCAGCTCTGTCATCACCGAATTTTCATGCCGCAGCCATGGATGGTATTGCCGTTGATGCAAAATCAAGTTTCGGGGCAAGTGAAGAAGCCCCGGTTTTCCTTAAAATCGGGGAAAGTGCATCCTGGATTAATACGGGACATGTAATGCCTGCAGGCACCAATGCCGTAATAATGATTGAACATCTCAATATTATTGATGATGAAACACTTTCCATTGAGGCTCCTGTTTTTCCATGGCAGAATGTAAGGAAAATGGGAGAGGATATTGTGGCAACTGAGCTCTTGTTTCCAAGGGGGCATGTTATCACTGCTTATTCTATTGGAGCCCTTTTATCAGGGGGAGTTTTTTCTATTAAAGTAAGAAAAAAGCCCCGTGTGCTTATTATTCCAACTGGTTCCGAGTTAAAACAATGGGAGAATGTCAAAGGAAACAGGCTTGATCCGGGCATTGTAATAGAATCAAATTCCCATGTTCTTTCAGGGCTGTGCAGGGAATACGGGGCAGATGTTGTCTGCAATACAATGCTTAAGGATAACCTTGAAAAAATAAAAAATGCAGTTAATGACGGTATTGATTCCGGCTTTGACATGGTTCTTATCATCGGAGGATCATCTGCAGGATCAGAGGATTATGCAAAACCTGTGATTTCATCCCTTGGCAAAGTTTATGTACACGGGGTTACAATGATGCCGGGAAAACCACTTCTCTTTGGAAAAGTAAAAAACACCCCTGTTTTCGGAATTCCGGGTTATCCCGTGGCGGCCATTGTTGCATTTGAGCAGTTTGCAGGGAAGCTTCTCATAAAAATGCAGGGACTGGATGAGAAAAAAAGAGATGAGATAATAGTTGAACCTGCAAGAAAAATTGTTTCCAAACTCGGCCAGGAAGAGTTCTTAAGGGTTAAAATAGGTGCTGTTAATGACAAACTCATCGCTTCCCAGCTTCCAAGGGGCTCCGGCAGTATAACAACCCTCACCGAAGCCGATGGTATTATAAGGATACCCGCACACAGCGAGGGAATAGGTGCAGGTGAAAAGGTAACAGCAGAACTTATAAGGCCTTTGTCAGCCATTAAGAATACTATTGTTATCATCGGTTCCCATGATAATTGTTTAGATCTTTTAAGTGATGAGATACAGCGTGGAAAAACGGGCAGTGTAAGCATTTCATCGAGCCATGTCGGAAGCATGGGTGGTCTCATGGCAATAAAAAAAGGAGCGTGCCACATGGCGGGTTCCCATCTCCTTGACCCTGAAGACGGCTCCTATAATATTTCCTATTTAAAAAAATACCTGCCCAAAGAAAAATTATGGGTTGTGAACCTTGTGATGAGGGAACAGGGATTTATCCTGCCAAAGGGCAATCCAAAGGGAATAAAAGGTCTTGAAGATTTTAAGGATAAAGAGCTTTTTTTCATCAACAGGCAGGCCGGGTCCGGAACAAGAATTCTGCTTGACTACAGGTTAAATGCACTTGGTATAAGCCCTGCTGAAATAAATGGATATACCAATGAAGAATACACCCATATGTCCGTTGCCGTTGCAGTGCTTTCAGGCAGGGCAGATGCAGGACTTGGCATCCATGCGGCAGCAAAAGCCCTTGACCTTGATTTTATTCCCGTTGTCACGGAAGAATACGATCTCATTATTCCGGACAGGTTTTTTAATACAGATATGGTACAGGTTTTAATGGACACCATAAAAACCGAATCATTTAAAAAACGTGTTGAGCTGCTTGGAGGATATGGTACTGAAAAGACAGGAGATATTATTTCCCATAGTTGATTTGCTGATTATGAATCAGTGCCTT
>WFQS01000019.1 GCA_015486915.1 Desulfobacteraceae bacterium | reverse complement strand
CCCTTGTGGCAAACGCTGCAGATATTTCTTTTAAAACAATAAAAGATTACAACCCTGAATTGCGCGGGTATTATCTCAATAAGGGAAAAGCTACGATTCTGGTGCCGGAAGGCAAGGCAAACCGGTTTAACCGAAATTTTGCAGCCGCATATAATCAATGGAAAAAAACGGAAAAAATGAGATTTCACATTGTTAGAAAAGGCGAAAGCTTAACAGAAATTGCTAAAAGATACCGGCTTTCCCTTGCTTCATTGCTGAAATTAAACAATTTTTCCTTAAAAAAAATTATTCATCCCGGGGACAGACTGTTGATTGAATGATAATTTCGCATGCTGCTGGACACAGCGGTGCTATGCCCGTTTAGAAGATTTTCTTATATCCCTGCATATGTTGGACTGGTTGGCCAGGCTGGTGACTCATATTCCGGGTCGATATGAGCAGACTGTCAGGTACTACGGCTGGTATTCGAACAAATCCCGCGGGATGAGAAAAAAGGCCGGTACGGATGATATCATCCCGGCAGTTATGCCAAATGATTTGTCATCCAAAGAGTCTCGGCAGAACTGGGCTCGCCTGATTCAGAAAATTTATGAGGTTGATACACTTATGTGTCCAAAATGCCAGGGTCCCATGAAAATTATCGCTTTTATCGAAGAACTTGATATCATCGAAAAGATACTGCGCCATCTTGATCTCTGGGATGTCCGCAATCATGACCCACCACAAAAGGTTTCCGATGAATCGTTTATTTACAGCTCAAATGCAAATCCTTTCTTATTAAAAAGTTTTTCACACTTTTTTACTGCAATGGAATCATACAGTTTCCCGGCATTTTCTGTAATTTCCTTCAGTGCCGTATCTATACCCAGGGCAGGGCGGTAGGGCCTGTGGGAAGCCATGGCTTCTATAACGTCTGCAACGCAGATAATTCGGGCTTCAAGCAGGATATTCTCCCCTGCAAGGCCTTGTGGATAGCCTGATCCGTTGATTTTTTCATGGTGCTGATACACCATTTCAGCAATTGGCCATGGAAATTCTATTTCCCTTAAAATATCATAACCTACCTGTGAGTGGGTTTTTATCAGGGCAAATTCAATATCTGACAGTCTGGCAGGTTTACTTAAAATCTCTGCCGGAACGGATATTTTGCCAAGATCATGAATACTTGCTGCCATATGTACGCCCTGAATCTGCTTTTCGGAAAGTCCCATTTCTATTGCTATCTGTTTTGAAAGCTGGCCAACCCTGTGCTGATGCCCTGAAGTATATGGATCCCTTGACTCAACGGTGACCGACATGGCCTTTACGATTCCTTTCATAGCTCTTTTAAGATCATCGGTGCGGGTTTCCACTATTCTTTCCAGGTCATGAACATAATCACGGTTGGAAATTTCAAGTTCCCGCCTGCGCAGGGCGTTTCGGGCATGAATTATGATTTCATTAATATTATAGGGTTTGATTATATATCCGTAGACCCCGACCTCTATGGCATTTTCTGCAATTTTTGGATCATCCACTGCAGTAAGCATGATCACAGCTGTATCTGGATAGGTTGTGGCAATATACCGGGCAAGATCAATTCCTGACTCACCCGGCATAATTACATCACAGAACACAAGATCAAAGGGTTGCTCTCCAAGCAATTTCTTTGCCTCGGCAGCATTGGATGCCAAGGTAATTTTATATCGGTTTCGTTCTAAAATTCTGCCTAATATACGTCTTACCTGTTCTTCATCATCCACCACAAGAATATCAGCCATTTTTATTTTGTATCCTTTAAAATTTTTGTTACCTTTTTTGCAAGGTTCTTTGGAGAAAATGGTTTTTGAATAAAATTAATTTTTGATGGAAGTATTCCCTTTTGAAGGACAACATCCTGGGTATAGCCGGACATGAACAGCACTTTTACACCGGGTTTCATGGTCCTTATTTTTTCCGACAATTCTTTTCCGTTCATTCCCGGCATGATTATATCGGTAAGAACAAGGTCTATTTTTCCTTCAAATTCAGTGCACATTTTTAAGGCATCCCTGCTGCAGCATGCATTGATAACATTGTATCCGTATCTGTTCAATGCCTTTACAGCAAGATTTCTGACAAGTTCATTATCCTCCACAACAAGAATGGTTTCCGTTCCTGTAAGCGTATCTGCTTCATCCTGCTCTCCATAACTTACAGTTTCTGCATCTTTTTCAGCACGGGGAAGGTAAACTTTCATGCAGGTTCCCTGGCCTGGTTCACTGTAACACCAGATGTGCCCCTGATTCTGTTTAACTATACCGTAAACAGTGGAAAGTCCAAGGCCTGTCCCCGTTGTCCTTGATTTTGTCGTAAAAAAAGGATCAAATATCTGGGACTTTACGTTTTTGTCCATTCCGGTTCCTGTATCAGTTACTGACAGCATCACATAATCTCCTGACATATCAGCAGTGTTGTGTTCCTGGAAATACCCGGAATCAAGTTCTGCATTTCGTGTTTCAATTGTGATACTGCCCCCGTCGGGCATGGCATCCTGGGCATTGACCACAAGATTCATGATTATCTGATCCATCTGGCTTGCATCCATGTAAATTTCCCAGAGTTCATGGCCTGGTATCATTGTTATTGAGATATCCTCACGCACAAGACGTCGAAGCATTTTTCCCATATCTTTGAGATTGGCGTTAAGGTCCATAAGCACTGGTGTTCTTATTTCCTTTCTGCTGAAGGTCAACAATTGACGTGTCAATTCTGCTGCCCTTTGTCCGGCTTTTTTTATTTCAACAATATCCTCGTAAATGTATGCATCTTCTTTTAAATCACTCAGGATAAGATCTGTATTTCCTAAAATTGTTGTAAGAATGTTATTAAAATCATGTGCAACACCACCTGCAAGATTTCCAATGGACTCCATTTTCTGCATCTGATGAAATTCGGTCTGAAGATTTTCATGTTTCTGCTGCAGTTGCTTATGGTCTGTAATATCAAGCCAGAGTCCCACGATTTCCCCGGGATTACCATTTTCGTCGGTAAGCACCTCAACACTGTCGTGTATCCAGGCAATATCTCCATTTTTTTTATAAAATCTGTATTCATGAACAAGATGACCGACTATTAGAATTTCATCACTTTCTTTACGTGCCCTGTCCCGGTCCTGGGGATGCAGATGATCTGTCCACCAGTCTGGTGTAACGGCCTGTTCCGGAGTGTATCCGAATTTATATAGGATATTGGGGCTTACCCATTGGGGTTCAAGTGTCTTTGCGGAAAGGGTATAGATAACACCCGGATTGGAACTTATCAGGTGGTGTAGGTGTTTTTCGCTTTCATACAATTTTTTCTGGGCAACAACCCGTGCCGCTGTATTGTAAATGGCCTGGGAAATAAAGGAGTCTGCAAGTCCCTTCGGGAGAAAATCACTTGCCCCTGCCTTTATACACCATTCATAGAGCTTTGGGTCCTGCAGGCCGGTAAGAACAATTACTGGAATTTCGGGTACTGCTGCCCGCATTTTTTTCAGGCTTTCTGCTCCATCGCTGTCCGGCAGTCCAAGATCCAGCAATATTAGGTCAAATTTGACTGCTTTAAGAATTTTAAGTGCATCTGAAAGACAGGAACAGGTTTGAAGGGTGATACGATTGGTGGTATCAGATTCAACAGATTCCCTGATAAGATCAGTATCACCGGGGTTATCTTCCACAAGGAGTACACTCATTGGTTTTAATATTCTTCCTGGATCATTCATAATCTATTTCTCCTTTTTCAAGAAATGCACAGCTTTTGAAATCAGCTTACCCTTTACAATAAGATAATAATATTAATCCTGCCACAGGTATTTAAAAGTCCTTTGGTGGAAAACGCACAACGGAAAACCAGAATTCTTCAATACCACGGACTATTCTTGCAAACCCTTCAAGGTCAACGGGTTTTGTAACATAGGCATTTGCCTGAAGGTCATAGGACTGGATAATATCTTCTTCTGCTTCAGATGATGTGAGAATCACAACAGGAATACTTTTCAATGTCTTATCTGATTTTATCTCGGCCAGCACTGCACGACCGTCCTTGCGCGGCAGGTTAAGATCCAGCAAAACAAGATCAGGCCGGGGGGCATCTGCGAAACTTCCCTGCCTGCGTAAAAACTCCATGGCTTCGACACCGTCCATGGCAACGTGAAGCTCCACGATTATTTTTGAATCAGCAAGGTTTTCACGGGTAAGATCAATATCTCCGGGGTTGTCTTCGATCAAAAGCACCTTCATTGTATCATACATTTTCTTTTCTCCCTGAATTATCAGCGGATTTTATGGTGAAATAAAACTTACTTCCCCTTCCAGGGGCAGAATCAACATGGATTTGCCCTCCGTGGCGTTCAACAATTTTTTTAACAATGGCAAGACCAAATCCGTTTCCAGGGTATTTTCCCCGTTCGTGCAGACGCTGAAAAATAATAAAAATACGATCATGGAATTCAGGCTCTATACCAATACCATTGTCAGCCACACAAAATTCATACATATGATTTTTACGCTTTGCACTTATTTCTATCCTCGGTGCTGCCTTGCTTTTGAACTTAATGGCATTTGCTGTTAAATTCTGAAAAACCTGTCCAAGCTGAACAGGATCGGCAAGTACAACGGGCATATCATTAACAATGATTTCCACTTTGTTTTCCGTGACTATTGTTTCAAGATTTTTTATAATGTTTTTAATTACTCTTCCGCTGTCAACAGGTGCCAGCGGTTTTCCCCTTGTTCCAACCCTTGAAAAGGCAAGCAGGTTGTTGATAAGCCCCTGCATCCTTTTTGCACCGTCAACGGCATATTCAATATATTTATCTGCTTTTTCGTCGAGTTTTCCTTTGTACCTTTTTGCAAGCAGCTGGGTGTAGCTTGCCACCATGCGCAAAGGCTCCTGAAGATCATGGGATGCCGCGTAGGCAAACTGTTCAAGATCCTCATTGGAGCGTTGAAGTTCAAGGGTTTTTGCCTTAAGCGCCGCTGTTCGTTTCTCCACTCTCTGCTCAAGTTCCATGGACAGTGCAAGTATCTCACTGTTTGTGTTCTTAAGCTCTTCATGGAGTTCCTCAATTTCTTTTCTTGCCTCATCCAACTGGCGTTGAAGTTCTTTATCGCCCATTTTTTTTACCCTTTACAACAACAATTGTGGCATCATCTGTATCTTTTGCCAGGGATTTAAAAAGAGTTTGAGCAAGTTCTGCAGCAGAAAAATTTTCTTTTTTTGCTGTCCCTGCAAAATCATTAAAGCTCCAGCGGGTGGACAGTCCGTCGCTGTGCAGAACCATAACACAATCATTTTCCCATGGATGTTCAGTGACCACCGGGCGGGGCGCATTCACCCCGATCACTCCGCGTCGAATCGTGGCATGTACAGGTTCTCTTGTGTTAAATACACGAAGGTTTATATTTCCAACGCTTGCAAGACTTAATTTTTCAGTTTTCCAGTCAATTACGGCAATGGCCATGACTACACCGCGTGTTCCAGCGCATGCCCTTGCAGTACCGCTGAAAATTTCACTAAGGGACAGGTCAAAATGCTTTTCAATATAATTACGGGCTTTAACTGCTGCCAGGTGTGCAAATTTACCGTGGCCAAGGCCGTCAATCACTGCGATAAGTGCATATTCTTCCCATAGTTTTATAAGAAAGGCATCGCCGTTTAAAGCCATACCGGGGTAAGCTCTTGTAATAACATCAAAATCAAGGGGGCACATACCTGAACTGCTTGTGTGATGCTTAAGCCAGCGTGTGCTGCGGATACAGGTTCCATGATTATCTCCTTTGTGGCTTGTTATATCAAGGGTGTCCATGAGACGGTTCACTGTACCAAAGCCATATCCGAGGCTTCCCGTGGAAGAAAATCCATCGCCCATGGCAAGTTTTACATTATTAATTCCAGGTCCGGTATCGGCTGCCTCAATTTCCATGCCGACCCTGCCATTCTCCTGCACAGGACGGAACAT
>WFQS01000018.1 GCA_015486915.1 Desulfobacteraceae bacterium | reverse complement strand
CACAAAAAAAGGCAGGCTTTGTTCATCACCGCTTTCAATAAGGCTGTTAAGCCCCTGAATAATTTCATTGTTAAACAGTTTATGTTTTTTTGCAACGGGATTTAATATCTGGCCTCCTCCTATTGTTTTCACCGGGGAATAACTTCTCACAACAAATCTGTCACCTTTGATACAGCATACAGGAGATTCCAGCCTGAGTTGTACACAGGCTTTTTCTCCCGGTGCAAGTTCCTTTCTGTCAAGCAGGACAAGATAACCTATGATCTGGCTGGTACCTGAATGAAACCTGATCCGCGTACGTGCCTTTGCAGGTTTGGGATTATTTTCAAGAAAGTAAAATTCTGCATCCACCATATAACTTGGTTTTAAGGTGTCGGGCGTTGAAAGAACATCCCCCCGGTTTACACTTTCCCTGTCAAGCCCCTGGAAATTAACTGCGGTTCGTGTTCCTGCATAAACTTCATCTGCGCTTTTTCCGTGCACCTGGATTCCACGCACTTTGGATGATATGCGTGAAGGAAAAATCATGATGTTTTCCCCGACATTTATTTTACCCGATGCAAGGGTGCCCGTGATAACGGTTCCAAAGCCCTTCATGGAAAAAACCCTGTCAACGGGAAGGCGGAAAACCGGAGAAAAGGGGCGTTCAGGTATGTCATGGCATATTTTATCAAGAGTCGCAACAAAGGCATCAAGTCCCTGGCCGGTAACCGATGAAACAGGAACAACAGGAGCATTCTCAAGAAAGGTTCCGGTTGTAAATTCTTTTATGTCCTCTTCTGCAAGCTCCATTAATTCATCATCCACCATATCTATTTTGGTCATTGCAATGAACCCGTATTTTATTCCCATGAGGGTACATATTTCCATATGTTCCCTTGTCTGGGGCATAACCCCCTCGTCAGCTGCAATGGTCATCACAACAAGATCTATGCCGCTTGCCCCTGCCACCATGTTTTTTATGAATTTTTCATGGCCGGGCACATCAACAATGCCAATCACCTCTCCCGTTGGAAGGGTAAAGGATGCAAAGCCCAGTTCAATTGTGATTCCGCGCTCTTTTTCCTCTTTAAGTCTGTCAGTTTCAATACCGGTTAATGCCCTTATAAGACTTGTTTTCCCGTGGTCAATGTGGCCTGCAGTCCCTAAAATTATCTGGTTCAATCTATTTAATATCCTTAAAAAAATTTAAAATTTCTTTTGTGGAATGCCCACTTGTTTTATATAGACATGTGTTTATTGATCTGTTTTTTTTCTTTTTCCAATGGCTTCCATTATATAGGCTGCAGCCACAAGCCCGATTCCAATTCCTGCACCACCGTACAGCAGGTTCCACTCAGGCCGGAAGATTCTTGTAAGCAGTGTTCCAAATGCCCCTCCAAGAATAAGTCTGATAACAAATATATAAAAACCGGTCATGTGTTGTCTGTTTACCCCCTATTTTGCATTTACCTTTAATTCTTATTCTATTGCTTTTTTGGCAAAAGAATTAAAAAAAATCGTTCTGGTTCTCGCTTGTCCAGGTTAGAAAAATCAAATTAAAAGATAATAACTAAAGTTTAGATAATGGTCAATATCATTCCAGGAAAATTACGAACACAAAAAAACAGGTAAATATTTAACCTTATAATGTAAATTTTGGACAGTGCTTCATATTCGCCTATTTGGGACTGCAAAAGCATACTAAAGCGGGCGATGCCCGCAACCCATGTGCCTGCCTCAATTTCTTGTTTTTTATTGCAGGAATTCAGGGGTAAGGCACTAATGCTATTGTGAAGGCCAAAATGGGCGAAGATAAAAGTGCTGACCGAATATTTACAAAAAACAGGTTGAAATAAAAAATAATATCTGCTATATATCCCATCACGCTTATTTGTGGTGGGTGTAGCTCAGTTGGCAGAGCGCTAGGTTGTGGTCCTGGAAGTCGAGGGTTCGAGCCCCTTCACTCACCCCATCCCCTCCTTTCTTTTCTAAATTAAATTTAATATGATGGTTCCGTAAAAAAAAAGAAAATGCTATACTGCTATTAATAATTTCAGTATGTTACAGCATAAAAAAACAGCAAAATCGGACTTTTTACAGGTTCATTAAATATGGTTTGTGTCTTTTTTAGAGACCAGCATGGACGTCTGGTATTCAATCACCTGTTGATCGCGCTGGTTATAGGTTTTGTTTTTGTATATAAACAGGAACCTTTCCGGGTTTTTGGTAGGTCGAAGGGCAACCACTTCTGCATCTGCCCTTAAAGTATCTCCAAAAAGTACAGGAGAGGTTATTTTCATATTATCCACTCCAATGTAGGCATATATCTCATATCCGTCTCCTGCCAGAAGCTCTGCTATATTATCCGCATGGTGGACCAGGCCGTCGGCCACGGCAAAGATTAAAGGGCCTGCAAGAGAACGCTCTTTGAACCAAGTTTTCTTTGCATACTCGGAATTGCTGTGAACAGACATATTGAACCATGTGAGTTGATGAAGTATGGAGAAATCACCCACATCAAGGGTTCTGCATACACGACAGGGAATTTTAGTACCTTCAGTTATTTTACCCATAAAATTTAACTCCTTATTAGATTTAACTCTTATTAGATTTAACGCCTTATTAGATTTAACGCCTTATTAGATTTAACGCCTTATTAGATTTAACTCTTTTTAAAATATAACTTTTAATCTGGACAAGCCAGAACCAAAACGATTTTTTTAATTTTTTTTGCCTAAAAACAAGGAAACAAGAATTAAGAGAATAAAATTCAATTACTTCTAATTTTATTTTGTGTTGAGCCAATAAAGGGAAGTCGGGATTGCACCGCCATCGATATTAAACGTCTATCATGCGTTTACATCCACCACAATGTGGCCGGTAATTTTACCTGCCAGTATTTCTTTGGCAAAATGTGGTACTTCATCAAGTTTTATAACTTTATTTATTCTGTTCAGAGCTTCATCGGATATATCAGTAACCAGCCGTTTCCAGGCTGCTATTCTTCTTGGAACAGGGCACCATACCGAATCAACACCTCTCAGGCTTACGCCTCGTAGAATAAACGGCATTACTGTAGTGGGCAGGTCAAATCCACCTGCCAGACCACAGGCAGCAACACATCCGGCATACTTCATTTCGGAAAGAACTCTGGCAAGCACCGTGCTGCCCACAGTATCTATTGCGCCTGCCCATTTCTGAGTTTCAAGTGGCTGGGGCATCCTTGACCATTCTGCACCGCTTACAAACTCTTTTGCTCCTATCTGTCTTAAGTAGTCGTGGGTTGATTCCTGTCCGGGTTTGGTAAGAGCAGTTACTTCATAACCGAGTCCGGAAAGAATGGCCACAGCATTGCTGCCCACTCCGCCTGCAGCACCGGTTACAATCACCGGACCGCTGATGGGTTTTACTCCGGCTTCTTCAAGGGTCATGGCAAGCAGCATGGCAGTATAGCCTGCTGTACCGATGGACATGGCCTTTTTTGTATTCATACCTTCAGGAAGCGGTATTAAGAAATCGGATTTAATTCTGGCCATCTGCGAATAACCACCCCAGTATCTCTCACCCACACTCCATCCATTTAATATCACCTTGTCACCGGGCTTGAAAAAGGGAGATTTTGATTCAACCACAGTTCCTGCAAGGTCAAGCCCCGGCACCATGGGAAAAATACGAAATATTTTATTAAGGTTCGCAAATCCCAGACCCTCTTTATAATTCAAAGTGGAATAGTCCACCTGGATCAGCACATCTTCCTCAGGCAGATCTGCAACAGTCAGCTGTTTAACTGCCGTCATTAGTCCGTCATCATTTTTTTCTACTACGAGAGCTTTAAAGGTCTCTTTATTTGTCATGTTGTATATTCCTCCTACGGCGAGCTATGTCCGCAACCCATAAAATACGAAAACCAGAGATAATAAACCAAGTGTAATTTTGTTACCAGTAAAACAATTTAAACGAAAATATGTTATTTGTCCACCATACCGGCATTTTTTTAATTACAGGAAATCTTACCCGTTTCCTGACAAAATCCTATCCGTTTCTTGACAAAGGGATAAAAAGCATTTACTTATCCTAACCTAAACAAGCCGGAACCAAAACAATTTTTTTTTAATACGATTTTTTT
>WFQS01000017.1 GCA_015486915.1 Desulfobacteraceae bacterium | reverse complement strand
CTTTTATAATGCCACCAGAACGCTCTCTTGACATTGATACTGTGTTTGACCTCGAAATTTTCAAGGCCATTGTGGAATAATGGAGGTTACTAATTTGTTATGTCGGCAAACGTACATGTACCTTTTAGAAAACATATTATCGGAGCAGATATGCCTATATATAAACACACAATTGAAGCCCATCAAGATTTTGAATTTGACTCTGTTATAGGAAGAAAAATAGATTATTCCATTTGCCTTCCGGAGGGAGGGGGACATGGACTTGTCTTGTTTATCGCCGGTTTTGGAGCTGATGCTGGTTCATATAGAGAAAATTTTCAGCACCATATAAGTGAAAAGTATTCTATGGCTTGTCTGACTGTTGATTATCATTGCTTTTGTTCTCGTCCTGGCAACGGTGGGGCCATAAGCATTGAGCCCCAGGTCATGGCCATGCTCAGGTCAATTACAGGATGCGTGAACAACGAAACCGTTGATGATGTTCTTTTAAAAGCCGGGGAAATTAGGGTGAACAAGCAAATTCCGTTGAGGGTGCCAGGTCTTATTATGCCGTGCAAGAATGAGTATCAAAACTTTGGTATTCTGCCCGCGCTGGATAATATCTATGCCCTTAACGATGTTTTTATTAGATATCCTCAACTACCCAAGAAAATATTCGCTGTTGGTAGTTCTTACGGCGTATATATTGCAAATTTGATTTCCAAACTTGCCCCTTCAACACTTAACGCCGTATTTGACAATTCATCATGGGCAGTCCCAAATCTTAACTATGTGATAGGCCGGGACATGGGTGCCGCTGAATTCATTATGGGGCACTCACTGGGTGTAAACCTTGAACTCAATGTACTTTCGCCGTGGTCACAATACACATTTATGCCGAATGGTTTTGACCAGAGTAAGTATATGATGCGTTCTTTTCCCGAAAATCACATCGAGATAATGAGTCAGGTTGCTGATTGCAAGACCGTCTATCGCTTTACGCACGCGGAAAAAGATTTTATTGCCAATACGCAACAAAAGATGGCGATGGCTGACTCCTTGAAGAAAAAAGGATTCAATGTTGAAATGAATATCTATGCCGCCAAAGATATTGACGGCTCATATATAAAAAGCATGGAGCATGGCATGGGGTTATCCATGAGGAAGTTCTTTGCTCAATGCCTACAGAAAATTCAGGATGCAATCAGGGATGACCGTACCATCGATTTTGACTTTGAGCATACATTAAATTTTGCATGTGAAAATCAGACATACACCGTGAGATACGGCGGCAACGAACAACCGCAGTGCTCTTTATCTTGACCGGACTATGATGGACGTTCCTAACATGTAGAATGGGTAGAGTAGAGCACTGAATCAGCAAGGCCTTTAGCCCTTTTAATAAACGCCTCGCCGCACGCGGCTACTGCGTGTACCAGAGATCCGACTTTCATCAATGCTCCCTCATCAAACCGTGCGTACGGTTTTTCTGTACACGGTTTTCCGATGTTCTTCATTGTAAGGCGTGCGCTTGCCTGCTTGGCCTTACAATAGAGCTTCCTCTGTAGCGTCCTGATTCGATCAGGAGTTAATAGCATTACGCAATCTCCTTATCCTCCGCTCGTTGGTTGCATGAACAAAGAAGGGCTCCTGTCCTCGGTCATGGGTTATGTGGTCCCATGTCCTCAAACGGTACTATGAACCCCTCCGACTCCCAATTAGAATTTACAACCTAAAACTGACCCCCCTGATGACAAAAAACAGTACGGTGCCGGGGATTCGCTGTTAACCTGCTCTGCTCTTGCCACAGCATGCGGAGCGGATATATGGACAAGTGCATATCTTGGTTCTGTTGCTGCAGCATGTCAGGTTGAACGTATCGGAAATATTCCCCTTTCCATTGCCGACATAACCATGAAACTGCCCGACACTTTTAATATGTAACCATCCAGCCATGTATTGTTGACCCCTATGCCAAGGGATAACTCAGTGTGGTTTGTTGTTGTCTCCTGTTATTTTAAAAAATTCGCATTTTCGTTAAATAATACTTGATTATTACCATATAAGGTTATAATATTGACTTTATGCAGTATAAGGTCAAAATACAAAAGAAAGCTCTCCGTAATCTGAAAAAATTACCGACAAGGGGAAATAGACATAGAGGTGTATTATGCTGGCTCTCGTGAAAAAGCCCCTTATTGAAATATCTCTACAAGGTGAGAATGTTGACGAACTTATCGAGTGGATTAGTAAAAAGTATGAAGTAAGCATTCTTACATCCGACACAGCTGAGAGTGTTGCTATTGAAGATACTGACTTTTGGAAAGAAATGCAATCAAACAGAGTTGGTAATCTCCTTTCAGCAGCTCGTCTTAAGGCTCATTTATCACAATCTCAACTTGCTGAAAAACTTAGCATCCGTCAGAATATGATAAGTGACTACGAAAGGGGTAAACGAAGGCTTTCGACAGACATGGCAAAACGAATTGCACAAGTTCTTAATATAAAAGTTGACAGAATCTCATAGTATAGTAAATCCTTTGTTCAATAAACCCTGCAACGAAGCTATTTTTGGCTTTTTACATAATGGTTTTGGTTTGAAACATTCAGGAGGAAGAGCCCATTATTCTGTCCAAATAGTGTAAAAGATTTTATGTAAATTCATTTTGCATCAAAATCACAGGATATGAGATTCTGGGGATTAAAAAAGTTGCATTATTTGCTGAATGCGTGAAATAGCAACATCAAGATTTCATTAAACAATTATAAGCTTCTTTTATTTCAATGAACTTTTTATTGGCAAGGTCCTGGAATTCTTTTCCAAGGCCTGCAACTCTGTCAGGGTGGTATTGCTTTACAAGTTTTCTGTATGCTGCACGGATTTCCTGTTCTGAGGCATTTTTATCTATTCCTAGAATTTCATAGGGATTTTTATCTGACTTGTTATTGTTTTGCCGGGTATTATGGCCAGTAGAATCTGAATTCCCATTGTAATTATTATTTTTTGTATGATTATAGCTATTTTTATAATCATGGTTATCTGTATTATTATAATTAGCATTGGCATTATTATTTGAATGGTTTTTGTTGTTTTCGCTGGTTTTTTTCTGTCTGTAAAAAAAAGATGGCAGTCTGTTGTTTTTTAAATAATAAAAGATCAGCCATAGTACAACGGCATCATCTAACCAGCCGATATATGGAATCATAAAATCAGGTATCAGATCAACAGGGCTTATGAGATAGGCAATGCCGATAATTATCAGCAGTATTTTATAAAATCGTTTCATTTTTTATTTTTAAGAACATCTATCATTGAGTAAACAATGCCTTGCCCGTTCTTATTTTCATATTCATATCTATTTTTGTTTTCATATTCATTTTTACTTTTATGTTCATGTTCATTTTTATGTACATTTCCGTCGCAGGTGCTTATTTTGCCAGTCTGCCCTGCATGAATTTGAGAGCTGTGATTTGCTTCAGGCCTGTTATCTTTTTTAAGTCTGTTGTTAAGGAATATCACGCCGTCAATGGTTCCGTTTACATAAATATCTCTTCCATTTATATTGTGTTTAAACTGAAATTTTACTGTGTCATCGGCGGAAGTTAAGGTATAGGTGTGCCATCCGTGGCCTGAGAGGTATTGTTCCGGTATTTTCAATATATTTTTCTGCTTTTCAGGATCACGTTCTTTTATTATATCCTTTTCAGAAAACGGGATTCCAAGATGGTTAAAATACTTAACCATGGCCTTTGCAGTTCCGCTGGTGTCTGCCTTGCCCTTTTGGTGGCTTTCTTTAATGGTAAGCTTATATCCTTTGAATAAATCCGGAAATTCATTTGCAGCATACTCCATCATGGCCTGGAATCCCACAATCTGTTTTGCCATGTTAGGAGCAATTACCGCAGGAATTTTTCCTTCATAAACTGTTTGCTTTAATTTTTCTCTGTCCCCTCCGGTTGTGCCCATTACAAAAGGCAGGTCGTTTTTTACGTAAAATCTGGCATTTGAATTAACAGCAGACGGATGGGTGAAATCAACGGAGATAAAATCACTGAAATCTTTTTTAATTTTTTTAATCATCTCATCCCGTTTATCCGGTTTTACAAGACTTATCACAGTATTTCCGATGATATATTCATCCTCATCAATATCCATGCCGGTAAGAGAAAAAGGGATAAGGTAAAATTTCATGCCATCAGCCATATTGTTATCAATTAAATGTTCTGCTATTGTTACAGCAACTTTTCCGGGAATTCCGTTTATCATTATTTTTATTTCCTGCATAATTTTTCCTCTTTAAATTTGATTTAAAAGATTTTTAATGGACCCAAGTTTTTTACGGGGATCATCAATGTTCTTTTCCGGGTTTCTTCCCGGGTCTTTTTCCGGGTTTTTCCCGGGTTTTTGATTTGTTTCGTATTTTTTATAATTTTGTTCAGGTGACTCATTATTTAGAAGATCAATTAAAAGATCAATATTTATTTTCAGAGTGCTTAAAGCACAGGGGATATATTTTTCAAAGGATTTTTTCCCTTTGACCATGGATAAAAAACTGAATGCGCCAAGTATCTGCATATTTCTTGTGATGGCACAGAACCTGAAACCTCTTATAAATTTATCTTTATCAAATCCTGTCAGTTTATTTATTTTCAAAGCACAATAATCAAGGATTTTTTCCCTTATTCTCTGGCTGAGGTTTACATAGGGATCAATTAAAAGCGATGCAAGATCGTATTGAAGCGGGCCTTTTCTTGCCCCCTGGAAATCGATGAAAAATATCTGTCCGTTTTTTACCATTATGTTTCGTGACTGCATATCCCTGTGCATCAAACCTGTAAATGAATATTTTATGGCATTGTCAGCAATGAATTCACAGCTTTCCCTGATATCATTAAATTTAATGTTCTTTTTTAAATAACCGCATATAAAAGCGTTAATGAAATATTTACATTCTTTTTCAAGTATAAGCTGTTTTGTATATGCGGAAGTATCGCAAGTCCAGGAACTTTTGAAATTTTTTATGCCTTTCATGGAAAAGTCCGTAAGATGATCACAGATTTTTTTATACCATATTATTATTTCATTTTCGTATTTCAGCTTATCTTCACATTTCAGCTTATCTTCAGATCCAAGCTTATCCTCAGAGTTAAGTTTATTGATGATATTTTGTAAATGGATATCTCCAAGGTCTTCAAGTGCCACCATTCCGGAAAAAATATCGTAACCATAAATTTTGGGTACGGATATTCCAATGGAGAGAAGATGCTTTCCAATGGCAATAAAGGATTGGATTTCTCCGTTTTCAGAACAAATACCGTGATATCCCATGATTAGTGATTGGAACTTTATATTTTGGTTGTATTTTGATTGCGAAAATTGCATCAAAGCGTTTTCCGGCATCTGAATTCTGAACCATTCCCGGCTGGAGCCATCACCTTTGAGTTTGACGATTTCCAATTTTCTTAAAATTTCCTGGGAATATTGCAAAGATTGTTTGTTAATGGAAATGGAAATGGAAT
>WFQS01000016.1 GCA_015486915.1 Desulfobacteraceae bacterium | reverse complement strand
ATATATCCCTTGAAGATCAGCTCTGGGAAGACCCTGAACAGCTTAAGGGCATGGCATCTGAAGCCCCTGTAATCAGGCTGGTTAATCATATCATAAACAGGGCTCTCGATGCCGGAGCCTCGGATATACACATAGAACCAAGACGGTATTCCGTACAGGTGCGGTATCGGATTGACGGGGTCCTGCATGACGAGGAATCAATAACTGTAAAGCAGAGGGCGGCGATCACTTCAAGGATCAAGCTAATGGCAAAACTTGATATTGCGGAGAGACGTCTTCCCCAGGACGGCCGCATCAAGATAAAATCTGGTAAAGAGGAAGTTGATATACGTGTTTCATCCATTCCCGTAAGCTTTGGTGAAAGTCTGGTGCTCAGGCTGCTCCATACCGAATCTGTTGAGCTTGATCTTAATGCTGTGGGATTTTCCGGTCCCGCTCTCGGGGAGTTCAGAAAAACAATAAATTTACCCTATGGTATCATTCTTGTTACAGGCCCCACAGGATCAGGAAAAACAACTACACTCTACTCTGCCTTAAATGAGATTAATACACCTGATAAAAAAATCGTTACAGTTGAAGATCCTGTTGAATATCAGTTGAGCGGTATAAATCAGGTTCAGGTACACGCTTCCATCGGACTTACATTTGTAAATACACTGCGTTCATTTCTTCGCCATGATCCCGATGTGATGCTCATAGGTGAGATAAGGGACAGCGAAACCGCAGGTATTGCAGTCCAGGCATCTTTAACCGGACATCTTGTCTTTTCCACCCTGCATACCAATGATGCTGCAGGAGGTATAACACGGCTTGAGGATATGGGCGTGGAAAGATTCATGATATCATCTTCCCTTGTGGGTATTCTTGCCCAGAGACTTGTGAGGAAGATCTGTCCCCATTGCTCTGAGGAAATTTTGCTTTCAAAACAACAGATCAACCTGCTTGCAGATGATTTTAATGTTCCTGCGGATTTTATACCTGAAAAGGTGAAAAGGGGAAAGGGCTGTGAGAGATGTGGCCATACCGGTTACAGGGGAAGGATCGGGATATTTGAATTTTTAATTGTTGATGATGTTATTCAGGGCACAATTGCCGAGGGCGCAGGCAGAACAGAAATTTTTAATAAAGCTGTTGAAAGGGGCATGGTCCCATTGAGGATGGATGGCTTGAAAAAGGTGGAAAATGGAATCACAACCTGTGAAGAAGTCCTGAGGGTTACCCGCTGATGCCGGTTTACAGATATGAAGCCATTGACAATAATGGAAAAAGGATTTCTGAGTCCCGTGAAGCTGCTTCACGGGAAGATCTCCTGCTGCAAATCACTTCCATGGGGTGGGTGCTTTTAAGATGGAGGGACAAGGACAAAAGAGGTGGTTTTCTTCTTAAATTTTCCAGAAAAAGTTTAAAACCGTCTCTGTTGCTGCGTTTCACTTCGGATCTTGCACATCTCATAAAATCAGACCTTCCCGTTGACAGGGCTCTTCATATTGTTGAAGAGTCTTCGGATCAAAAAAGTGTAAAAGAGATTGCAGCCTTTTTAAGGAAAGAGATAAAGCAGGGACAGAGTCTTTCAGGTGCCATGGAATTAAAGTCCAATGACTTTAGTAACCTTTATATTAACATGGTCAGGGTTGGAGAAATGGCAGGCCTTCTGCCTTCTGTGATGGAAAAACTTGCCCTGCTCATGGAAAGAACGGAAAAGACAAAGAAATTTATCATCTCATCTTCCATTTATCCTGCAATACTCCTTTTAACAGGTTTTGCATCAATTCTCGTTATAATGGGTTTTGTTGTTCCGAGGTTTGCAGCTATTTTTGCTGATCTTGGTCAGAAAATTCCTGCTTCCACGGCAGTGCTCTTATTTGTAAGCGGGATTATAAGTCATTGGTGGTGGGCATTACTGCTATGTTCTTCAGTAATTTTTTTCCTGGTTTTACGTCTTATACACACTGACAGGGGAAAAAAATGGATAGACACCAATTTGATAAAGATCCCGGGTATTGGAGATCTTCTCCTTGAAATTCAGGTGAGCCGTTTTGCAAGAACCCTTGGAATCCTTGTACAAAGTGGAGTTCCACTTTTGAAATCCCTTTCCATTGTAAGGGATGTAGTGGGAAACAGTGTGTTGAGACAGATGTCAGAGGATATTTATTATCAGGTAAAGGAGGGCAGGAGTATTGCCGCCATAGTCAAAGAGCAGAAATTTCTGCCTCCCATGATTGTGCAGATGGTGATATTGGGTGATGAAACAGGAAAAACAGGTGAGATGCTTGTCACTGCAGCAGATGATCTTGACAATAAAATAGAGGCAAAAATAGGTCTTTTTCTTTCTCTTGTGGAGCCTGCAGCCATACTTATCATGGGTCTTATCATCGGCGGAATAGTTATAACAATGCTTTCTACAATATTTGGAATCAATGAAATCAGCTTCTAAAGAGTTTGCTTCTAAAAGATTTAATTCTAAAGGGTTTACACTTATTGAAATCATCGTTGTTATGATGATTATCTCCATTGCAGGTTCCATGGTGTTTATGAACATTGGAAAGGGGGCTGAAAAACGGGAGATTAAGCTTTTTGTGGAAAAAATGGTGTCGGTTTGCAAAAAAGCAAGGATGACCGCGCTTTCAAAAGGCGTTCCCGTTTCTTTTGTCATATCTCCCATGGACAGAAAATGCTGGATAAAAGAGAACACTGGTAACGCAGAAGGGGAAAATGCCGACGGAGAAGGTGCAGATGGTAAAAGTATGGATGGACAAAAATCTGTTTTTCCCATTCCCGGAAAAATTCTTATTGAGGCAAGCGGATTGACTGAAAAGGCAGATGGATTATACCAGATTATTTTTTATCCGGATGGAAGCTCAAGCGGAGGGGATCTTGCCATTCGTCAAGGAGACAAATACGCTTTTTTCTGCAGGATTGATCTTCTTACGGGCATTGTAAGTGTTTCACTGGAGGACAATGGCGGCTGGAAAAAGATATGAAAAAAATCAGTCAGGTTACACCCTTCTTGAGGTTACGGTTGCCCTTATAATCATTGGTATATCTTTTGCCGTTCTTTTAGGTCAGCTGTCAATGTCGAAAACTCTTTCTTTTAAAGCTGATCTGATGATAGAATCCGTTAGAATTCTGAACAATCTTACAGAAGATTCCATGATTGTTAAAAAAGCTGTCAGGGATGGCGGTGGAAAAGGAGATGTCCCGGATGAAAGCGGGTGGCTGTATTCGATTAAGGTCAATCCCCTTGAGATACGGCTTAAACCGGATGATGAAGAATCCGTTGAAATTCCAGGTATGGATAAATTAAGGATATGCATTAAAAGATCACAGGGCAATTCACAGGTTAATCATGGCAGAGAGTATTGCATCACAAGGTGGTATCGTGCAAAATAGCGGGTTTTTTGTTACACTAAGTGGTGATATCGTGCAGAATAGCGGTATTGTGACACAAAGTGATTCTGTGATATGCAGCTGTTCTGTGGAAGAAAAGGGTTTTACTCTTATGGAGGTTGTGGTTGCCATGGTTCTTGTTTCCATGGTGACACTTGTTGCGACCCTTGGATTCAGACTTGCTGTCAGGGCATGGGAGAGGGGTGAAAAGGAAGGCAATTCACGCCAGATATCAACATCTGTGCCGGCTCTGCTGCAGAGGCAGTTAGATTCCGTGGAGAAAACAGTTTTTTTTGGAAAAGGCGGGAAAAAAGTGCTTCCATTCTCAGGCGGTGAGAACGGCATATCATTTTTTACATCCTATGCCCCGGAGGGATCGTCCATACAGGGACTTATCAGGGTAACATATGTTTTTGACAAGGAGAAAACCAGGCTTGCCGTGTTTGAAAAAGCCATTACGCGCTTAAAAGATATGGATGAAAACCATAATCCTCTGTCGGACAGATGGGATGATGAAACAAAGCCTGTGAGTATTATAGATCATATTGAAAATTTTTCCGTTGTGTTTTTAAAAAAGATAAATAATGACAATGATAAAAGTTCTTTTGATAATGTGGAATGGAAAACAACATGGGATAAAGATGATCATGGTTTTCCAGGGTTTGTCAAACTGATGCTTGAACAGAAAAAAAAGGGCCCGGTTCAAAAATGGTATTTTGAGGTGGGCTTTGGATGAAACGGATAGACAGAATGGCAGTGTCCTGATCATTGTCCTGTGGATACTTATGATCATTGCTTTTCTTTCCGGAGAATATCTTGCACATAACAGAAACAAGGCAAATCTTGCTTTAAATTCCATGTCAGAATTAAATAGAAGGGCAGTGGTTGAGTCGTTTCTGCAGT
>WFQS01000015.1 GCA_015486915.1 Desulfobacteraceae bacterium | reverse complement strand
TCATCTGAAAGAGCATTTCATTACCTGCACGTCTTGCAAAATCTCCGGTACATTTCTCTTCGGTGCCAAGGATTGCAAAACTCACACCTGCTTTCTGTAGAATTTTAACAAGACTTACAGAGACTTTTTTGCTTCTGTCATCAAATGAACCTGCACACCCCACCCAGAAAAGATAATCCACATCACTATCTTCTGCCATGGTCTTAACATCCAGGCCATCTGCCCAGTCAGCACGCTTGTCATATCCAATACCCCAGGGGTTGGCATTACGTTCAAGCCCTTTAAAGGCTGTATTCAACTCACTGGGATAAACCCCGGCCATTAAAGTCTGCCCCTGTCTCATGGCAATTATGCGGGGGACCTGCTCTATGGTCACAGGACAGACCTCTTCACATGCACGGCAGGTGGTGCATGCCCATAGCATATCTTCGGGTATTACATCACCTGTGAGCTGTTTTTTGCTGTTCAGTTCAAGCATCTCAGCTTTAATCTTTTCTATCTGTCCGGAATCTTTGTTTTCTTCCGTTTCTGCTTCAAGTTTATCCACTTTTGCTGCAAGCAACGCCCTTTTGATAATATTTTCTGCATTATCAAGTAATTCAAGTTTTAATTTGTCATTGAAATCGTTGAGGCTTAAAGGCTTGTCCGTTATGTATGCAGGACATACATCCTTGCAGCGGCCGCATTCGGTACAGGTGTAAAGATCAAGCCCCTGTTTCCAGTTAAACTGGTGAATATGGTTGATTCCAAGGGATTCATCCTCCCAGACAGATTCATCTTCAAGATCGAGAAGTTCCGGTTTTGCATGGGGATAGCCAAGTTTTTTAAAAAACACATTGGGAAGGGCCGTGATAACATGGAAATGTTTGCCAAGGGGCAGGATATTTAAAAATGTCAGCTGGGTGATTATGTGCAGCCAGAACATGCAGACCATGAGAATTTCAATGGCTTTAACGCCCATGCCGGATATTATGGTGCCGGCAACCCTTGTAACGGGTGTCCACAAAAATTCAAAACCGTATTTTGTATTGTTAAAAAAATCAAGGTGTCCGGGGTTGTTATGCATGGCAATGAGATTGTACCTTGCCCCGTCGTACAAAAGATCGGAAACCATTAAAACACCGATGAGAATCAGGACAAGATAGGCTTCAAATGTGTTGTGCAGTCGCGCAGGTTTAAGCACAAGCCTGCGGAAAAGGGCATAAAAGATCATTAAAAGCACAACACCTTCCATCACATCTTTCAGGGCGACATAAAGGTATCCCGCGAGATAATTTCCATCAAGAAAAGGCAGTTGAAACCCTTTTACAAAAGCTTCACCATATATGTTTATGCTGCGGATCAATAAAATACAGAAGCCCCAGAAAATAAAGGCGTGCATAAGGCCTGCAGCCCGCTCTCTTTTCCTTCCCACAAGGCGTTTCTGGCCAAAGGCAAAGATAAATACGTTTTTAACCCTTTCTTTAACATGGCCGAAACGATCTTCGGGTTCAAGAGCTGCAAGCAGCTTTATTTTATAGTACATTGTGCGGCTGAAAACCGTTAGTCCCACAATGAGCAGTATTGACATGAAAAGGGGATTCATAATCTACCTCGGTATTATTATTGTGCTGTGAATGATTATGCTCTGATTTTTTTAATTTCTTCTCTTAAAATGGGAACAACCTCAAAAAGATCTCCGACAATACCGTAATCTGCAACATTAAATATCGGGGCATCGGTGTCTTTATTAACGGCAAGAATCACCTTTGAGCCGTTCATTCCTGCAAGGTGCTGTATGGCGCCTGAAATCCCAACTGCAATATAAAGGGATGGAGCAACAATTTTACCGGTTTGGCCAACCTGCTTGTTATGGGCCATGAAACCGCCGTCAACCATGGCACGGGATGAACCAAAACCTGCACTTAAATCATCTGCAAGGGATTTTACAAGATCAACCCCTGCCTGGTCCTTTGCACCGCGTCCCACTGAAACAACTATGTCTGCATCTGTAAGGTCTATTTCTCCGCTTGCATCTGTAATAATTTCCTTTATAAGGGCTTTCAGGTCAGTTTGAGGAGCTGCAATCTTTACTAAATTCTGTGTTCCCGTAATTTCAGCATCAGCCTCAAAAGCGCCTGCCCTGACAACGGCCACAAGTTTTTCCGTATTAATTTTAACGCGCTGGAGAACCTTATTTGTTATGGCAGGCCTTATTATTTCGATTCCGCCGTCTTTGAGTATGACATCTGTAATTTCCATTGCGCAGGCTGCGCCAAGCCGAGCTGCAACCCTTGGAGCAGCAGCTTTCCCGCTTTCCGAAAAACCGAACCAGATCTGATCTGCATTAAACTTTTCCGCAGCATCAACAACACATGATGCATATGGCCCTGCCGAAAACATTTCAAGCACAGGATCGTCTGCAATATACTGGGTATCTGATCCTGCCTTTGCAAGTTCGGGAATTAATGATTCAATATTATGCCCCATTGCCACAACGGCAGTTTCAGTCCCAATTGATTTTGCCTTTGACAATAGTTCGGCTGTACTGCCTTTGAGCACACCCTGTTTTATATCTGCAATTACCAGTATTTTATTCATAAT
>WFQS01000014.1 GCA_015486915.1 Desulfobacteraceae bacterium | reverse complement strand
GGCCTTTTGGTTCAAATACCCCTCATTGTTATTGTAATGCCGATTGTCTATAAAATTATGGCAGGAATCAGGAATGATAAATAAAGGTCTACAACACCAGAGCGGCCGGCACTCAACCCATTTACCTTTCTATAATTTCCTGTTTTTTTGACAGGAATTGAGGAGTAAGTAAAGCACTCAGTACTGATTGATTCTGAAAAACGGCACATTGAGCAGATACCGGATCATAAAATACTTGATTAGCTTATCATTTTAAAGCTGCTGAAAATTATTTTCCAGCAGCTTTTTTTGTTTTGTTTTACATTACTCCATAATCCGTATAATCTTTTTATAATCTGGCATATCATCCAGCCATTGTTCCGGAATTTTTTCAATTCCCTGGCTGCATCCGAGAATAAACCCGGCAAGTATTCCTCTTGCTGAAGAATCTCCTCCTGCCATACAATTTTCAATTAACGCCTCTTTTAAATTATCTTCATATTTTGCGATAAGGTGAACGGTTGAAGGTAAAGCCGCCTGAAAGGCGCATTCCTGTCCAAACTTGACAATTGTTTCACGGGTATCCTCAGATCGGCTGTTAAGACCGGCCTTGACCAGGGGCTGTATTTCAAAAATATCTGACATCTCGTCAAGACTTTTTTGAAGCCCTTCAACGGGTTTTTCCCCTTTTAAAACCTTTACCGATGTCCTGGCAAACAATTCGGCACATGCCATCACCCCAGACGTGTTATGAGTCATGGCTGTCTGTGCCCGGGCTGCTGCAACAAATCCCTCGGGATCCTGCCCATAATAAAGCGCTAACGGCGCTATCCTTGCCGCCCCGCCAAGATCCATGGACAAAGCCCCTGATTTTGTGGGGGGAATCCCTGAATTCAAATTTTCCATGGTTTCAGTTGTTGCATGATCCACATACCCCTTATAGGAATGAAACATCTTCTGCCAGCTCCCACAGAAACGGGACAGATCAAAACCGGACATCTCCTTAACAGACTCAAGCAAAACCATCATCTGGTCTCCATAATGGGTAAACTCACCTTTCTGTCTGGATTTATGATACGGTGCCAGTTCAGGTTTCACCATTTTTTCCAGCCGTCCATATTTTTTTTCTATATCAGATGTGTTGTATACCCAGTGCACCCCGAGGGACAGGGCATCTGCAACAAATGATGCAATGATTGCCTCTTTAATCCTTTGTCTCATATCATACTCCTTTTATTTTTTTTATAAGAAAGTCTTTGTAAAAAAACGTGTGACTTTCATTTTTTTGTCAGAATCTTTGATTCTTTGAGGCAAATCTGGGCCAATCCAGATCGGCCCCATGGCCATTATAAAAAATAAGCATCATTCTTTAAAAAAGCAACTTTTTATGGAAAGAGGGATTTAATTCTTTCTGCAGCAGTTCGGTATCATACTTAAGGAGATAAATGGACATGGCAGGTTCAGATAATATTTTCTGCGAAAAGATATCCGGCAGATTGCCTTTCAGACTGTTTCTCAGATTATCTCCAGGATTGATGATATTTGTTTATAATTTAAGATCTCCTGATATTCTATTTAAAATGTATTGATTTTAAAGGCTTTTACTTGACTTATTGGGTAATAATACCGTAAGATTTTAAAAATCTTAAACAGGAGAAAAGAATACTTCAATCTTACTTCCCATCTCCACAGAATAGCGCTGTGATATGGAGTGTACACAAAATGTATTACACAATGACTCGCTTTGCCTGCATCATTATTGCCATAATGATGTTGATTTTTCCGCCGGCCAACAGCCTTTGGGCTTCGGAGACAATTGCGAACAAGGCACAGGTAAATACCAGTGAGGGTTTCACTTTTGACAAAGAGGCTGGTCTCCAATACATTAAGGGAGACTTAAAATGGACAACCTGGGCGTTTGCTGAAAGGGCATTTAGCGATAAAAGTGCTTATTGGCGCAGGGTACGGCAGGGTATGGAATTCCAGCTTCCACGTTTTTCAATGAAAATCATGGGGAACCAATACAGAACTGACCTTGTCTATGAAGTGGATTTAGTTAATACCGATTTTTTCAGGGAAGGTGATGACCACAAGGTGTTTGAAAACCTATTTGTCACATTTCAGAATGCAGAGGACCCTGACAGATTCAGGTTCCTCTTTGGAGAGAACACCCACATCCTTTCCCGTGAGGACAACCTATCATCGGGGAATCTGACCACAATTAACAGAAGTCTCATACTTGAAGAATTGGGGACTACCCGCAACTTCGGAACTCAGTTCGGTGTACAGCTTCAGGCTGCTGTTACCCCAAAAACCCTGTTACAGGTCTCTTTGCAGGACAACCGGGGTTCTTTAAATACGGATGACCCAATGTACAATGTTCTAAATGACTTTGCAGTCAGGGTGACCCACATCCTGATTGAAAACGCTCCGACAAAGGAAAAACTTGATTTGGGTTTTGCTCTGGACTACACACGAGATGTCGGCGAGAGGTGTCTCACCCTGCTCTCGGCCATTACCCAGACTTCCCTTGGAAGTGTTCGGGCGTCTGGAGGCAAATTTACCATGGATGCCAATGCTGACTATGAGAGCCTTCTCTTAGGGAAACCTTACCTCATCGAATTCGAGACCGTATATTCCAGTTATGCCGATTCAGATCTCGATGCTGCAGGAGGCTACCTGCAGGGGCAATACTCGATATTCAACACCAAGACGTTAGGTGGGCTTGTGCCATTTGTAAGGTATGATATAACGCACGTCTCAGCCGAAGGAAGCGCCACCCAACAGGCCCTCAGAATCGGTATAAACTTCAATCTCCCATTTACCCGAAAACACGTGAATCTCCATGTAGAATACGCAAGGAACATGTTGAGTGGATCAAATAGAATCATCGCAGGAGACAGGGACTTCGATGAATTCGCCGTCATGCTGCGCTTTTCGACCACTCCCTACATACGATTCTGATTTTATTTTATATTTTGATATACTGCTCATCAATCAGGTCCATTAGAGAAAGCATATACGGATCTATCTGCCCCGGCTGGAAATAAAGGCTTTTGGATACCTGCAATAATTTGAATATTTCACCAACAAAAAATAATCTCCAGGACCTTATTTTCTGAAGATCATTTTTTGTTGTTTTTCTGTTTATTGTTCTATTATCTGAAATTCTGGATATGCTTTCATTCCATGTTCAATGATATCAACACCTTCAATTTCTTCCTCGGGTGAAATCCTTATGCCGTCAAAGATTTTTCCGGCAATGCTGAAAGTAATCCAGGCACAGGCTGCAGCCCACACAAGGCAAACCACTGCGGATATCAACTGGGCAATTAACTGTCCCCATCCTCCGCCGTAAAACAAACCGATTACATGGGGAGTCCCTGTGGTGTAATTTCCATATGTACCATCAGCAAAAAGTCCAAGGCTGATCAACCCCCACATTCCATTGACACCGTGTACAGGGAATGCGCCCACGGGGTCGTCAATCTGCAATTTATCCAGGACAATTACGGCTGCACAGACCAGTATACCTGCAATAATACCAATAACAACCGCTGCCCATGCCTCCACCCATGCACAGGGGGCGGTAATTGCCACAAGTCCGGCAAGCACACCGTTTAAAGCCATACTCAGATCCCATTTGCCATGCCTGAATTTCATCAACAGAAGGGCGACAAGAGCTCCAGCTGCAGCTGCAAGATTGGTGTTAACCGCTATGACTGAAATGCGTAATTCATGTGCGGATAATGTTGAACCCGGGTTAAACCCAAACCATCCAAACCACAGGATAAAAACGCCAAGGGCAGCCATAGTGATACTGTGCCCAAGAATTGGCCGTACATTCCCATGTTTGTCAAATTTACCGATCCTGGGCCCTAACATTATAGCTCCCACAAGGGCAACAACCCCTCCTAATTCATGAACAATTCCGCTTCCGGCAAAATCCAGTGCTCCCATTCCAAAAGGCAGCTTTGACAACCACCCGCCGCCCCAAACCCAGTGTCCGTAAATAGGATAAACCAGAGCCGATATAACGGCACTGTAAAAAAGATAAACCGGGAATTTTATTCTCTCCGCCACGCCTCCGGATACAATTGTGGCAGCCGTTGCAGCAAAAACAACCTCAAACATCCAGATCAGGTATTCATGGACATCATAGGCACCCCCATGGAGAAACCATCCGGTGGTACCTGCAAATCCTCCCCAGTCTTTTCCCATCATAAGTGCATATCCTATTGCAAAAAACACAAGACTGCCCACGACAAAATCCATTAAATTTTTCATCATAAGATTTATGGCATTTTTGGCTCGGCAGAAGCCGGACTCAACAAAGGCAAAGCCAGCCTGCATGAAAAAAACAAGAAAAGCGCAGAGAAGAATCCACACATAATCCACTGGCGCTCCGGGATTGTTTTTTAAAGTCGCCGCACCTGTCGGGTCTCCTTTGGCATACGCAGATGCAGCAAAACATAATAGCACAAAATAAAAAACGGGAAATAATATTTTTTTTCCTTTCATCACTTTTACTCCTTTCATCATCTCTACTCCTTAAACATTAATTGTTTTTTTAAATAAATTTTACCTATATAGCATCTTTTCCCTTTTCCCCTGTTCTTATGCGAACGGCATCTTCAACGGGCAAAATGAAAATTTTTCCATCTCCAATTTTTCCTGTTCCGGCATTTTTGATTATGACTTCAACGGCTTGCTCCACCATGGAGTCATCAATAACGATGCTGATATTTATCTTGGGTACAAAATCCACCTGATACTCTGCTCCCCTGTAAATCTCGGTATGTCCCTTCTGCCGGCCGAAACCTTTTATTTCAGATAAAGTCATGCCGCTGATGCCTATTTCGTTCAAAGCATCTTTAACCTCATCTAATTTAAACGGCTTGATAATTGCTTCAATTTTTTTCATTTAATCAAATCTCCTCTTTATAA
>WFQS01000013.1 GCA_015486915.1 Desulfobacteraceae bacterium | reverse complement strand
TTATACGGCGGCGTTGCTTTTTTTGGAGCCTTGGGAGCTATAATTATAGGACTTATCTGGAAAATATACGGGGAAAGCAGCGCAGTCATCTTTTCTTTGACGGGTTTAATTTTAATATTGATTATCTTTCTAACCTCTTTCTACAGCAGCAGAATACCATGAAACTGCATGAGATATTCTTGATTTATAACATTATGAACGCTGATTGTGCAAAAGATATAATTAACCTCTCCTCCCGACTCATAACGAGTCCGGCGGTTCAACTCCCAATGCAGTATAGATATCTTTCTGCTTTTGCAGAATCTCTCCTATACGTATTTTATGTCCCTTTTGTTCAAAACACTCTATAACATCAAGCTTATCAAGCAGTGTTCCCATTGTATAGTTTTTAAACAAACCCTTGAGATACGACCCCATAGGTTCCGGTGTCCACTGCAGCGCATTGTTAGCCTTCCTTTTATTTATCCATAATAGAAAAAAGAGTTGGTTGTACTCGTGATAATCTCTTTTTTGCAGCATCAAAATATTCTTTATCTATTTCTATACCAATAAACTTTCTTTCCATTTCTAAGGCCGCAACACCTGTAGAACCAACTCCCATAAATGGATCTAAAACAATATCGCCTTTTTTGCTTGCAATATTTATTAAATGCTTCAATAGCTTTACTGGTTTTTGGGTAGGATGTTTAGGTTCTTTAAGTCGTTCAGGCCCCATGCAAATCGGACTTTCAAAAAAATTGTGCATCTCATTTTGTTTCCCAAAATTCCATGTATGGCCTTTATTCCACATACATACGATAAGTTCACAGCTATTCAAAAAACCAGCTTTTCTAAATTTTGGCACTGGATTAGTTTTATGCCAAACAAAAAACTGAAATGTATCAAAAATCGGATCAAAAACTTCGTGCCAACGACCGATTAAATTATATGAACAAAATGCAAAAATATTACCCGTTGGCTTTAATATTCTTAAAAATTCATCTTTTAACTCCGCAGGGTCAAAATTTTTATCCCATTCTGCAAGATCATTATTAATATCAGTCCTCCATTCAAACTTCATATTCCCAGTAGAGTATTTACTTAAGTTGTAAGGTGGATCGGTTAGAATAAAATCTACCGAATTATTTTCTATTTCTTTTAATTTAACGAAACTATCTTCGTTAAATATTTTATAATTATTCTCCATTAAAGATACGCCTCTTTTATTTTATTTAACGCTGTTTTAATGATGCTAGCTGATTTTCTATACTCATCTATAACTATATCATATCCGTAATCTGAACAGCAGACAAAATCCCAAAAATCTTTCCCAATTAGCAGCTCATCCTTTGCGAAGAACTGAAGAACCCTTGTTTGTTTCCACTCTTTTCCTTCACCAAACCTATTATACGCAGTTGCAAAAAAGCACTTTATATTAGCATTTTCTCCTAATACATTGCTCAAAATAGCAAATTGTTCAAAAATGGCTTCTTTTTCCGAACGAGCCTTCTTATTGTCTAAATCCCCTCCAATTTTCAATTCGATTAAATAGTGGCTATTAGTTTCCTTATCTATTAAGTAATAATCGCTAACATGAGTTTTAATATGCTTTTTACCTTTTTTATTGAAATTTTTCAACCGTTCATAATGAGAGGTATCTGGGGTTAACGGATTATTGCTGTTTTTATATGCTTCTAATAATTCAGCTATTATTGATGTCTGTTCAGAATATAGAGGGCCTTCAACGCTCTTTTTTACTTCATAGAACAATTTAGCAATATTGATTGCCATTTTTTCAAGCATGTTACCAAGTGAGCTATCAAAAGAACGAACCAAGGCAGTGTAATACTGTAGTTCCTCCCCTAAAGCTGCAATGAATAAATTATGAATTTTCATATTTATCGTGCCATTAGGATCATCAACCTCACCAAGGTGTCTAGCTTCAAATCCACTTGCAAAAGCCTCAACAGAGCTGCGGACTATTTGCCTTATTGATTGTTCTGTTTTTACTTGTCTCATTCTACCTCCTATTGTTGGCTAACGCCCCTCATCACAGGCGCGAGTTTACGAGCGTCCTTGTGCATGAGATTGTTGGACCTTTTTGAAATCATTCTTGCTCATCGGTACCATTCCCATCTTCCTGTTCTCTCAAAAATCTTATAATCGGAAGACAGCAAATTTTTAATATCAAGCACCATAAATATGCAGCTTGATGAGAAAAAAATGCATGATGAGACATTAAACCATGCGCCATCAAATTGCGTAAATTTGCACCGAACCGCTCTACAAGTAAACCCTTTAAATCAAAAAGCAAATTTTCATCAATAAGCTTCTTTATTTCAGGTTGGTATAATGTTGTATTGAGGCTTCTTTCATCTTGTATACCATCTGCATCCAAACCAGATGTAATGTGGCCTGATTGGGTTAGTATATGTCTTATTGAGTTTTCGAATTGAGGAATCAACAAATGCAATGCAACTTCGTAGTCTCCATCAAAAGCTGATTTGAAACCAAGTGCATACAGATATTCACGCCCATTTGGGACAAATGGATTGTTCGAAACAATAGGGAAAAAATCTTGTATTCTTACATTGTGATCAAGATTGATTTGCCTTCTAATAGGTTCGATAACAGATTGTACGTAAATCTGATAATGAAATTCGGCCTGCCTGAGCATTTCTTCTTGAGTGGCTTTTTCTATCTCTTCAGGATTGTCAGAAAGCATACTTGTTGATCTGGCAGTAACTTTACCGCTTTCATTTACTTTCACACCTGAAAAAATATACTGAAGAGGGTATTTCGCTGCGGATTCTTCCACCTGTTTTTTAAGTTTTGTAATATCAGGAGATGGCACTTGTAAAACAAGCTCAAATAGAGCTTCTTGGAAAGTTTTACCTTTTACACTATCTACTGCCCTGGCTATTAAATCATTTATATCGACACCAGGAGTTGAAATTAAGTTCATTTCTGCCAATGTGTTTTTCTCATATTCAAGCAACCGATGGTGAAGTTCATTGATCCTTTTTTTGTTACCTCCTATCCGTCTGTAGGCTTCTATGGCTTTTTGTTGATGTGTTGCTGCTGCCAGATTAGAGGAGGCAGATTGTGCATCTTTCGCATATGTTTCGGCAGCGTTTATTAATGAAGCCTTTTCTTCCTGTGGGTCATCCGAAAGTTTATCCCATCTTGATTTTATTTCCCAATAGGATCTTGCCCTATAATAATCACCCGAAGCTTCTGCAGCTTCGGCCATTCTTTTCGAGAGATCGACATATTTTTCAACTTGACCATGGCGGACTTCTAACAGAAAGGACATGAGGCGATGGCTTAGAAATTTAGGGTCTTTGCCATCATATTTCTGTAAAACAGATTCAATGTGGTTTACCACCGCATCAAAAGGTTCCCCCTTCTTTCCCATGGAAATCGACAAGCGCAATGCTCTTTCGATTCTCTCGGCACATTGTGTCCAATGCTCAGGATGCTCTAATAAATCTGCTGACTTTAAATATGAATTAATTGCCTCTTGAGCCGCTTTGTAATCTCGCTTTCGCAGCCAGACAATATCTGCAATACGTGCCTTCATTTCTGGGTCTTTAATATCAGGTAATAAACCAGATAATATATCAATGACTTCATCTGAAAAATCGTCAATAATAGCACTTCTTTTATCGTGGAATACTGCAACTGGATGGTATGGTTCAGTATAAGATTCAGATTTGAGCATCATTGATGTAATACGGCCTAAGATAGTGAATATTTCTTTATTCATTTCATCATTTTTCTCTTCGCTTTCTCGGGCTTTTTTAAGAAAGGCACTTGAATAGTAATGACACTCTTTCTTTTCTGACAAATCAATGATCTCTTGCCAATTTGATTTTTTAAAGTCTTCAAGTGATAGGGATGTATTCATTGTTTTCACGACTATCTATTGTAATTTTGAGGGTCCAACAATTTATTAAACATACACTTTTATACACTATAAAGCGGGGATTCGTCAAGCTTTCACTTTTTTCTTGCATTTTTACTAAAAATACAGGTAGTGTAAAATAAGAGTGTTTGTTTTGTCTTTT
>WFQS01000012.1 GCA_015486915.1 Desulfobacteraceae bacterium | reverse complement strand
GATTATGGTTGATGTTAATGTAAGAGCTACATACACAGGCGAAACTTTTACATGCGTAGAGGATGCAATCAATAACAAGGTAGCTGATGTTTTGAATAATTTTTTTAACCAGGTTGATATATTTCTTGGGAAAGCTGAATATTACAAAGGTAAGAAAACTATGACATGGGAATAATAACCAGTGATCCTATTGTAATAAGGTCAAAGTAGATACCCACGGACGTATGCCCTTGGTCCTTAGCGTGCTTTTTGATAGAGCACCAGTATGGAATGTATCTGTAGATAACACATATGAGCCGTCGTCTTGTCAATAGGCAATAATAATTTTTTAGGAAAAAATTATTATTTTCCCTTTTTGTAATGTAAACAAGGTAAAATTTCCTGACTTGAATTCAAATTAAGTAGTTTTAACCTGCTACAAACACATATTGAGGGTCTCTTACTCAGTTTTAGCACTGATGGTTTACCATATGCTGAGGGAGGTAAACGCCCTGGAATAAATTTGGTGACCTCATGCTGCCTTTTTCAAAAGACAGGCTTAATTCACAAGAATACTGTGATTATCCAGTTGATTTCACGGGTACTGCCATTCCAATCAAATCGTGCTGGGTTCATTTTTAATTTTTTCTTTAATGATACGTTGGGCAGTCAGGCTGCATTTTATACTTGCATCATAGTTGAAAGTTTTTACATGAGTTCCAGTTAGGCGTATGGCTATGGCAATACAAATTATGCCGGTAAAAATTTTTCCATGTCTCTTGGATAAACAAAGGCCATGGGGAATGTACCGCCTCTTATCAGGCTGGCAATCTTATGGGAATCTGTGGATGCTAAAGATACATTGACCTTGCATGAAGATCGATTCCACAATAATGCTTATGCTGTTTAATGTAAAATTTCATTTTGAGTCTTTTCCTTTTTAGAGTTTTTGGTTGGTTGCCTTACAGTATACAGTATGCTGCTTTGAAGGGGAAGGCTCAATTAGTATCAAGGCAGGTGCACCCAGGCTGAATAAAGAAGTGATTTTATAGACCACCAAGGAGGTTAAAAATGACCAATACAGACCATATTCTCAAGGAAGCATCCGTTCTAAGCCCTTTAGAAAAGGCACAACTCATTGATCAGCTTATATCAACTCTTGATGGATCGGATAAGAGAATGGATGAATTATGGGCGAAAGAAGCTGAGGATAGGATCGAAGCCTATGACCGTGGGAAACTTAAGGCGGTATCTTTAGAAGAGATCCTCGAAAAATACAGGTAAAATCCAGAATGAAGATAAATTTTCTTAGGATTGCTCAGATGGAGTTGGACGATGCCATCGAGTACTATAATTTTGAGGTGTCTGGACTTGGAGATGCATTCTTAGCTGAGGTTTTGAAGGCTTTGGATAGGATTGGCCGTTTTCCAGAAGCATGGCACCCATGCTCAAAAAGAACAAGGCGTTGTCAAACTCGACGCTTTCCATATGGAATTATTTATCAAATTCGAGAAAAGGAAATTTTGGTTGTTGCTGTTGCAAATCTTCATCGGAGGCCAGACTATTGGGAAGATCGATTATAACGGTCGCCGAACATTTCGTTTCACTGGATTGCAGGGGGCTCATCCGCTTTGAAAAGCTTAGGAGAAACAACCTTTAATATTACGAGCAAGCTCTCTGCCCCCCCCCTGCAACTCGTGAACTTTGTCGTTGGGGCTTAAAGGAATGAGTCAGTAGTGGTATCGGAGATGTGCAATGGCAATGGCATTTTCTGTGACTTTGTATACAAATCTATGCTCATCGGTTATCCGTCTAGACCAGTAACCAGCAAGTGCATGTTTTAAAGGCTCAGGTTTGCCAATACCATCAAATGGGTTACGTTTAGTATTTTTTATGAGTTTATTGATTCGACGTAAAATTTTTTTGTCAGTTTTTTGCCAGAAAATATAATCGTCCCATGCATTGTCTGAAAAGATGAGCCTCACTCTATAAGCTCCTTTTCATTGCCCTTACCATTTTCAAGCTGGGCTATTGATTCTAACAAGCGTTTTGCATTCTTAGGTGAGCGTAATAAATAGGCTGTTTCTTCAAGCGATTCATAGTCTTCAAGTGACATAATAACCACAGAATTTGAGGATTTACGTGTCACAATAATTGGAGAACGGTCGTTACAAACTTTTTCCATTGTTTTTGCAAGATTTTGCCTTGCTGCTGTATAAGTTATTGCTTCCATTTTGGTACCTCCTGTACAATTTATTGTACGTATATATATTAAATTGTCAAGAGAATATATGGGTCGGAAGCCGTTTTGAAAGTTGTTGGTTTAACAAATTTTAATATCACGAATAAATTGTCTGCCACCCCGGTTTTTGATAAAGTACAAATACTCTTTTTTTTATTAGTCAAAATATTTGATTTTTTGAGGCACTGTCGCGCAGTTCAGCTC
>WFQS01000011.1 GCA_015486915.1 Desulfobacteraceae bacterium | reverse complement strand
CGGGCAGTGGAAGCGGAAAAACAACCACAACACTTGCTGTCATGGCATTTCTTGCTGAAAAGGGATACAGAATTGCCCCTTTTAAAGTGGGGCCTGATTTCATTGACCCAGGTTACCACAGGGCAGTGACGGGAAGAATCAGCAGAAATCTCGATTCATGGATGCTGTCAAAACCATACAATGAGAAAATTTTTGCAAATGGGACAGAAAATGCCGATATTGCAGTGGTTGAAGGCGTTATGGGGCTTTTTGACGGCTACAGCGGAACCAAAGAGGCTGGGTCAACCTCTGAGATGGCAAAATGGCTCAACCTTCCAGTCATTCTCATTGTGGATGCAAGAAGCATGGCAAGAAGCGCTGCGGCAATTGTCCAGGGGTTTGAGAATTTTGATAAGGATTTGAATTTTGCAGGGGTTATTTTCAACAGAACGGGCAGTTTAAGACATTATGAGTATTTAAGGGAGGCTGTTGAATCAACATGTAAAATGCCCTGCCTTGGGTTTCTGCCGAGAAATGAGAAAATAATTTTTCCGGAAAGACATCTTGGCCTTGTTACAACGGATGAGCATCTTGTTTCATCGGATATCATTGCAGAGCTTGTTGACATGGTTGAAAAAAATACAAGACTGGAAGAAATTGTTAAAAATCTGCCTGATATTACAATAAGCGGGACCTTGGTAGATAAGAGCCTGAAATCTCCTGTTACAGCCAATAATTCATGCTCTGGATCTGAAAAAATAAGAATAGCCGTTGCAAGGGATAAGGCTTTTTGCTTTTATTACCAGGAGAATTTTGAAACACTTGAACAAAACGGGGCTGAAATTGTTTTTTTCTCTCCAATAAATGATGCAGGCCTGCCCCGTAATATAGACGGTATTTACCTTGGCGGGGGATATCCTGAACTTTTTGCAGACAGGCTTTCTCAAAACAAAGGCATGTTAAAGCAGATAAAGGAAAAAAGTCTTGCAGGAATGCCTGTTTACGGTGAATGCGGAGGATTTATGTATCTATGCTCATCAATGACAGGTATGAATCCTGAAGAAAAATTTTCAATGACCGGCTGCTTTCCGTTTTCAGTTTCAATATCAAAAAAAATGAGATCCCTTGGTTACAGGGAAATCATGCTGAAAAAAGATACCCTTGTGGGCAGCAAAGGAGATGTTCTCAGGGGACATGAATTTCATTATTCATTTCTTGATGATTTATATGAAAAGTTGGATCTGCCCCATGGCGGTGATACGAAAAATTTGTTTCCCGAAAGAATTTACTCTGTTTTCAACAGAAACAAACAGAAACTGTCCCTTGATGGATTTCAGATAACTAACACCCTGGGAAGCTATCTGCACATTCATTTTGGCAGTGCTGACAGGCCGGGGTCCATGAATTCCGCAGGACATGCCTTTGTAAGTTCATGCGCTTCTTTTAAAAAAGGTTTTTTATAATATGACATCCCATAAAAAATTAAAACGTGGGTTTACAACGGGTACTGCAGCGGCTGCTGCTGCAAAGGCAGCGCTTTTTTTCCTTTTGTCAGATAAAGAAAAAAAGGCGGTAACCATAAGATTTCTAACCAATGAAACGATTCTTATCCCCATCCATAAAACAGAAAAAAAATCTCAAAGTAAAGCAGAAGCCGTTGTAATAAAAGATGCAGGCGATGATCCCGATGTGACCCATAAAGCTGAAATAGGGGCAAGGGTTTCAATTTTTCCGTTAAAAGGCGGTTCTGTTGATGATCATTGTGATGTAAAAACAGATTTACCGGTTATGACGGGAAGGACACTGTTTTTTAATGATGATGATAATCACAATCCGGATATTATAATCAAAGGGGGTAGAGGCGTGGGCATGGTAACAAAGCCGGGACTTGAAGTTGCCTGCGGACAGCCCGCCATTAATCCGGGTCCCCAAAAAATGATTCTTGAAGCTGTGAATGATGTGCTTGATTTTTTCGGACAAATGGGAAAAATCAAAGTTGAGGTTGAAATTTTTGTGCCAAAGGGCGAAGAACTTGCAAAAAAAACCCTGAATTTCAGGCTTGGAATAGAGGGTGGGATATCCATATTAGGGACAACGGGCATTGTGAAACCCATGTCCCATGAGGCCTATATTGCAACCATAAAATACGGGATATCCGTTGCAAAGGCCATGGGTTCGGATACCCTTGTCTTTACAACGGGAAGGAGAAGCGAAAGATTTGCAATGGGACTTTTCCCCGATTTCAGGGAAGACTCCTTTATACAAATTGGTGATTTTTTCCGGGCATCACTTAACGAGGCGGAAGCTGCTGAAACTATCAAAAATATTATTATCACTGTTTTTTTCGGAAAAGCTGTTAAAATGGCCATGGGTTTTCCCCATACCCACGCTGCAAAATCAGAACTTACCATGAAAAAACTTGCCCTGTGGACAGAAAATTTAACAAAGGATAAAATTATTGTTGAAAAAGTT
>WFQS01000010.1 GCA_015486915.1 Desulfobacteraceae bacterium | reverse complement strand
GGCAGGAAAACATGCAAAAAAAATAATTAAAACGAACATAAACAATGCAACCATAAAAGAGGTTATGATCAACAGTGGACAGGACAATGAACATGTAAGAAGAAATAAACAGACAACACCTTTCTCCTGGGAAATGCAGGTGATTCCCGAATAAGACTTAAACCGGATAAGACTTAGATAAGAATAAATCCGTACAAGCCTGAGCATATTATTTTCAAAAAAGACGATATACTAAAAAATATGACCAATAACACGCTTAGGATGCCAAAATTTTATAATTCACCGGTGGACTTTTCATTCTTTATTCTTTCTATCAAATGATCTTTACTGAGCCACAGCTCATTAATCCATGAACAAAAATAATTTCTAAACTCAATATCGTTGAAATAGTCACCTGTAATATCACGGGTTACCGGCACAAGCTCAATATTTACGACAATATGTCTCACACGTCCTGAAATAAAACCCCAGAAACTGTCGGCTCCTTCAGGATAGACTATAGTTACATTAATTATATTATGAATACAATCCTCCATTGCGCCCAGTACAAAGGAGATCCCACCGGCTCTCGGATTAAGCAGATACTTATATCGGGATTTCTGTTTCTTATGTTTTTCTTCTGTATAGCGGGTACCTTCAACAAAATTCATAATTGATACAGGTATGGTCATAAATTTTTCACATGCTGTTTTTGTTCGCTTAAGATCCTGTCCCTGGCAATTTGGATGAGTTGCGAGAAATTGCTTTGAATAACGTTTCATAAAAGGGAAATCAAGTGCCCACCACGCAATGCCGAGAACAGGTACCCAAATGAGTTCCTGTTTTAAAAAAAATTTCAACATGGGAATTTTTCTGTTAAAAATCCTCTGAAGTACCAGAATATCTGCCCATGACTGGTGATTGGAAAGAATAAGATACCATTCCCTGCGTTTAAGTTTTTCAAGTCCCCTGATATCCCATTTTATGGAATTAAAAAAATCCGAGCTTAAAGAATTGATACTGATCCAGCAAGATACAATAAAGTTTAAAATTCTGTCGCATACGCGTTTAAACCAGGGTACTCTTACAATAAGTTTAAGTAAAGCCACTGAAAAAAGAACGGTGCATAAAACAAGCGTATTCAACGTATAAATTAAAAATGAAAATATCCCTTTTAAAAAACCCGGTAAAAAATCAAGCATTCTTTTATCCTGTAATCGATCCTGTATTTGGTTTACCTGCGTGCTGTAACGGAAAAAAATCAGAGAATAATTTTAGCTCTTACCTGCCCTGATCAGGCTTCGTCAATATATTTTTTAACTGTTCTTCTGTCCAGGCCTGTTATTCTTGCAGTCTCACTGTAATTTCCATATTTATGATAAACAAGAGTACAATAACCTGATATAAGGCTTTGAGCATCAATATCACCTTTTTGTATTCCCTGAATAAGAATCTGCTTAAGCCCTGCTGCCTCTCTTTTCTTCTCCCCTTTATAATCTTGTCTTAAAAGAACTCGTCTTACACACTGCTCAAGTTCCCTTACATTTCCAGGCCAGTGATAATTTTTTCCAAGCTGCCTGTCAATAACCCTTTTGACCCTCTTAATCAGCTCATCAGACAGGTATCCTATCATTTTTTCAATGGTAAATGATAGCAGATCATCCAGTTCTGATTCATCCTGGTCTATTCTTTTTCTTAACGGAGGCATTTCAATGATATCCGAGCACAAACGATAGTAAAAATCATCCCTGAACACATTTCCTCCAGTGATATCATCAATTGTCCTGTTTGTAGCGGCAATAACTCTGCCGTGAAACCTTGATTTCGTATGACCTCCAACCGGAGTAAGCACCCTTTCCTGCAGAACCTGAAGCAATTTTATCTGAACATGGGCCGGGACCTCCCCTATTTCATCGAGAAGAATTGATCCATAAGGACTGCACCTGTCAAATACACCTTTATAGTCATCCACGGCACCTGTAAATGCCCCTTTTTTGTGCCCGAAAAGCTCCGACTCAAGCAGTGTTTCCGGAAACTGGGAAAGGTTCAACGAACTGAAGGCCTTTGTAAAACTTTCACTGAAAATTCCTTTTTTAATATTAAAGGGGATATAACCGCTCCTGCCTATGGCCATGGCGGCAGTACCTTTACCTGTCCCTGTTTCTCCAAGAATAAGTGTGGAAAAATCCTCCATTTTATTCCATAAAAATCTATCATAAAGATCTATATTATGTGTAAATACATTGTTCCATAAGTTATTTCTCAACTCTCTCATACAGGGACTCTTGCCCACAAGTGAATGGGATATGAAAAAAAAAGC
>WFQS01000009.1 GCA_015486915.1 Desulfobacteraceae bacterium | reverse complement strand
TACCGCAGCAAAAAAAAACCCTAAACAGCATTACTGCACTGAAAATTACTAAAATTCTACAAAAAAATTTCATGCCTGACTTCTCCTGTTCATTACATAAACCTTTCGTCGGAACGTTTTTTTCTCACTTCGTCTCCGCTTGCCTTCATCCAGCCTGACTTGCTGTTTTTTACACCGTCAAATTTTTCTATATACGGTTTGATATCCAACAACGGAGTTCCATCAAGAATATCCACGCCTTCCACCACAAGCCTGTTTCCAATAATTTTTTTTAATTTAACAATGGATAAGCCGATATGATTTGGCCGTAATGGTGATCTTGTGGAAAACACCCCTCTTGCCCGGGTATCCATAAAAGGCATCACAACAAGTTCTGTTCTCTTTGCTTCATGAAAGCTGTATAAAAGGTAAATATGACTAAAACCGTCAAGGTCATTTAATCCTTTGACAAATTTTTCATCAATAAGCACATAGCCTTCAATTCCAGCTGCACCTTTGGGCTGAATTGGCATATCCTTGATATTATTGTAAGGAGAATGAATTTCCCCCATCTGTCTTATTTCATGCATGATTTAACTCCTGATTTCATAATAATTTTTTCTGTGACACGATATTTATCAAATAAAACTTCAATACTGATGTTGATCATAACTTCCATGGGGCTGTTAAATAAATTTTATAAGAAAGAGTGTTCTTTTGACAGAGTAACTGATGCTCTTTTTATGTTCGTTGAGAGGCATAGTAACGCAGTTCAGATCTGTCTCATGGCAGTTATACGGAATTATCTTACAATTCTTATATTATCAGCATTTATCCTTGCGTAAAGCGTATCTCCGGGCTTAGGATAAACCGTTGGCATCATATTCCGTGTGGAATTTACATTAAACAGTGTTTTTCCAGCCTTTATGTCCAGCGCCCATATCTCACCCTCGCACTTTATTTTTTCAACCGTTGTTTTAAACAGGTTATCTCCGTTGAGATTGTCAGGCGGATTATGGTAAAGCATTATTTCTTCCGGGCGCATCGCAATTTTCACCTTTTCTCCGATATAAGCTGTATCTTTTGAAAAAAGATTAAAATCATCAATTTTAACTCTAATGGCTCCGTTTACTATTGAGTCGACCTCTGCTTCAAAGAATGACGCTCCTACAAAATCGGCAACAAATTTATTTACAGGCCTTTCAAAAATATCCCTGACTGCTCCTGACTGCACTACTTTGCCCTTTCTAAGAATTATGGTTTTATCAGCCAGTGCCCACTGATCCTTCATATCATGGGTGACATGTATAACTGTGGTGCATTTTTTATCAATAATATCGCATAAAAGAGTGCGAATTTCCTTTCTTGTTCCAGGGTCAAGAGCGGAAAACGGCTCGTCCATTAGCAAAAGTCTTGGATTTACAATTAAAGACCGGGCAAGAGCTGTGCGCTGCTGCTCTCCGCCGGAAAGAGTTGCAGGGCTTCGATCTAAAAGATGGTCGATTTTCAGACTGGCTGCAATATTTTTTACTTTTTCTTTAATTATATTTTTTTTTACTTTTTTTTCTACTTTTCGCAATCCATAGGCAATATTCTGAAAAACCGTTAAATGGGGTAAAAGTGCATAACCTTGATATACAATGCTGATTCCCCTTTTTTCAGGCAGATCATTGATGATATTTGTTCCATCGAGAATAATTTTTCCAGTTTCAGGCTTGAAAAATCCGATAATACACTCAAGGAGAATACTTTTCCCTGAACCTGTAGGCCCTATGATAACTGCATATTCTCCCTGATCAAGGTTCAGATTCAGAGATTTTAATTGAAATTCACCAAGTTTTATGCTTAAATTTTCGATACTTAAATAACTCATATTCCTGCCTCAGATTTTTCAAAAAATAAAATTGCTATAAAAGATACAACAACAAGTACAATCCCCGATGTAATTGCCATTGGCATATTGCCGTAGGAAACATTTAAGTAAAGTGTGATGGGAAGAATTTCGGTCTGCATGTACGAACCTCCTGCAAGAATCAAAACCGTGCCAAATGTGCCTATACTGCGGGCAAAGGCGATTATGGTAGCTGCAAGCAGACCACTTTTTGAAAGGGGAAGCGAAACTCTTATAAAAGTTTCAAACATGGAATACCCAAGACTTCTTGAAACAAATTCAAGACGGGGGTCGATATAATCAAATGTTGATTTTATGATTCTTACCGCATATGGAAGTGCCGTGAAAAACTGGGCTATAACAACACCTTGTTTTGTAAAAACAAAATCAAGGCCTGCTGCACCAAGAATTCTGCGTATTTCCGTGTTGCCAAACAGTAAAAGCAGGCAAAGTCCTAAAACAAGTTCGGGAAATGCAATGGGAAGATCAATAACGGCCTTGACCATGCTCTTACCGAAAAAATCGATTCGCGAAAGAGAGTATCCTGTCGGCACTGAAACAATCAATACCAGAAAAGTGGATAACAGGCTTGTCCACAATGTAAGTTTAAGCGAAAAAAGCATTTCTTCACTTAACAAGGCCCCCCATATTTCAGATAAGGAAGGGACCAGAACAAGTGAAAGAATCCCTGCAAGCAATATCCCTGTCAGAGCAATGGGAATAACAATCAAAACAACCTTGAACCAGGCTATTTTATGCATTTCTTAAAACCCCATTTCTCCCATATTTTAACTGACCGGTCAGATGAGATATAATTGTTGAATTTTTCAGCAAGCATTGGATTTTTTGAACAATTTGTAACTGAACACGGAACTGTTTTAATGGTATTCTTGCTTTCAGGTATCTGGATCACTTCAACTTTGCCACAACCCGCAGCCCAGGCCACAACATCTTCCCATATAATAGCGGCATCAACTCTGTTCATTGCAACATAAATCAGCAACTGGTTAACCGTAGGCCCTGAGACGACAACATTGGCTTTTACATTTTTATACAGATGATTTTTCTGAAGCAGTTTTTTCGAAATTTTTCCAATGGCGCATGCTTTTGGGTCGCCAAGGGTCACTCTAACACCTTTTCGGGAAAGATCGGAAAGTTTTGTAATTTTTCCAGGGTTCCCCTTTGGAACAACAACAACGGGGATATGCCTTACAATTTTATGTTCGCTGCCAGGTTTAAGCCATCCTTTTTTTTCGGCATCGCGAATATATTTTTCAGCACCGGGGATAAATACATCACAGCACTGCCCCATGGCAAGCATACCGAAAATCTCTCCCGAGCCTCCGTAATGCACATTTACTTTTACATTATTTTGCCTTTCAAAACCTGTTCTCAATTCTTCCATGGGCTTCATCAGACCTGCTCCGGAATACACCATAAGGGAAGATGCCGCAGGGGAAGGCTGAGCCCCAAAAAGAACAGCAACAAAAAATAACCTAATAATTAATGAGTAACGCATTGTATTACCTCCAAAATCACCTCCAAAATTAATAATTTTTAAATCAAAAACGTAATTACCATAAACCGAGCAGCCCCTGATAACTGTCTGTCAGCAAAAATCGCAATAACCGCCATGAGGCGGAATTTATAAAAAATATGATCCAGATATCACTATGGTTTATATTTGTCAATATAATAATATATTTAGCTATACAGCCATATTAATTTCTTATTATTACCAAATACAACTAACTATTACCATAATGATCAACGCTTTCTATGTTTATTCCGGCTCTACATTTAATTTTGGCAACTAAAAAAAGTTAGTTTTTGGTTGCAATTGTCATAGTCTTTTTAAAAAAGGAGTCTTATGAGTCGAAAGGAAAAATTATTGACGAGATTAAAACAAAAGCCCATGTTTGCTAAGATACAAATATTATAACGCCTACCCCCCAAATTAGTGACGAAATACTTTAACGCTCAACTTTCAGAATAACCCCGCCGCTATACCCCGCCAGATAAAAATAAATGATACCCAGCCTTACCCCGCCGCCTTTGCAATAAAATTAAATTTAAGAGTATAAACTTCTCCAAAATTAAATTTTGGAGATAATATAATGGCGAAGAGTTTAACCGGAAAACGACCTTGCAAAATTTGTCATAAGTGGTTCCAGCCAGATGTACGACAAAAAGGGCGGCAAAAGACATGCGGTAGTCCTGATTGTAAAAGAGAATTACATAGAAGGAGCTGCAAAGAATGGAACAACAAAAATAAAGAGTATTTTAAAAACAATTATCCAAGCAGGAAAATTGAAATAGTCGAAGAGCAGGAGAAAGAATCGGATCGGAAAGATACAGATAATAAAAAAAAATATTCCGGAAGAAAATTAAATTCTGAAAATCCAGCACAACTTGTTTTGCCATATAAAAATATTAAAAACGAGTATGGAATAAAGATTCTAATCATCCTTAAATATCTAATTTATCAAATTATAAACCGGATACATTACAGAGGTGCGGGGTTCACCTGAGAATTCTCCGAATATTCTTGAAATACCTGATCGACATAAAATAAGGCAAAATTTTCAGACTACTCAACTTATCATTTCAAGACGTATGAATTGCATAATACACTGTAATTACAGGAGATATAAACAGAGTACTCCCGTAAAGGTTCTAAGACGCATCATGGTGCTAACCCATTGTTAATAAAGCTGATATGAACAAAGTACCCATGGCGGGTGTTTAAGACGTAACTGACAAGCTGTCGGTGACAGGGTATAAAAGATAAGCTGTATAAAACAGTAATGGACAATCAATTTACCGGTGGAAAAATGAAAGTTATGTAACTGCTTTTCGATTACGAGCTTGCGAAAATTCCACAAGGTCTTCAAACTCATATATTTTGCATCATCGGATTCGTCTATGATATTGAGTGCATAGTGCCACTGGATGTTAAATGCCAACTGAGCAACCGTTCCTTCATCTGTCAGATCATGGGCTTGCTGAAGCACAAGTACACCCAACATGGTGTAAAGTTCTTTAGTGG
>WFQS01000008.1 GCA_015486915.1 Desulfobacteraceae bacterium | reverse complement strand
TCCTTAGTGCGGGAAAATAGAGGTGTTAACGCATCAGCTGAAAAATTTTTTGAACAGAGATCCTGTTTTCTTCTCAGCTGGGCGTTCTTCTTTTTGATGTGATATTTTTTCAACATTCCCCGGTGTTTCCTGATTTGGAATATTTATCTCGGCCATGCGGCCGCCCTCGATGAACTGGAATGCAGGTCCTGTGGCGGTGAGAAAAAGTTTATCTCCCGGCATTAAGGCAGCAGGAGACACAATGGGCTGGCCGTTGATCATCACCTGGTTCCGGCCGGTAAGATCCTTTACCCTGTAACTTCCACTGCTGAAAAAAATCTGAATGTGCCGTTCCAGCAGAGCCGGATGTTCCAGTTTGAGATCGCAGTCAGCCTGGGTGCCGATGGTTACAGGAAGTTCATTAAAGGATTGCAGGACAGGTCCGTATTGAACAATCAACGGAGCTTTAACGACTTCCACTTTAATCTGTCCGGGTTGCGGGACGTGCTGTGCCGGCTGATAAGCTGGTTCATGTGCTTGACGGGGGATGGGTTCTGCCCGGTGAATGGGTTCTGCTGTCCGGGGTATGGGTTTTGACCGGGGTATGGGCTCTACCCTGGGCGGAGCAGCAGGTATAGAAGGCGTTACAGGTGTTGAATGAGATGGTGTCTGCTCTGTGCTGTACCCGGTATCATGGACAGGATTAACCAGGGCATCAGGTTTTTTATCATTTGCCGCTGCATTTTCATCTATACGGGTTAAAAAACTCACCTTGGGCCCGCCCTGGGTAAAAAGAATCACATCACCGTTTTTTAAATATGCCTCGGTTATCCTTTCTCCATTGACAAAGGTTCCATTGGTACTGTGATCAACGATTTTAAACCGGTTTCCTTCCCTTATTATGCTTGCATGATTCCTTGAAATAACAACAATATCCCTTGGAAACTGGAGATTGCAGGATGTATGGCGGCCTATTGTAATCTCATTGCCGCTGAATTCCTGGATTTCTCCTTTCATGGGGCCATGGATATGAACAAGCTGGACGATAATTGCAGTGGGCTGTTTCATTGAGAATTACTCTGTTTTATGTTTTTAAGTCTTTGAAAAAGCAGTTCGGCTTTTTTCAGATTAGGGGTGACTTTTTTATAATCGGGGTCGATTTTTTTAACAAGGTTCCATTCTTCAATGGCCTTGTCCAATTGTTCCCGGCTAAAGTACTGAATACCCAGATTATAATGTTTTTCTTTATATGTTGCCATGCATTTATCCATGTAACTCTGGCAGTTTTCGCATTGTTTGTTGTATTTAAGAGCGGATTTAAAGCTGTCACCTGCCTTTAAATATGCCTTTGAATTAAATTGAAGCAGACCCATTTGAAAATAGGATTTATACAGATAATCAAGCAGCTCTTTATCCTCAGGCTTATTCTCTTCCACTGCAGAGAACAAAGGAATTGCCTTTGAGTATTTCTTCTTATTAAACAGAGCAATTGCCTTGTCATAAGGGGCAGCACCCTCCACTTTCTCTTCCACTTTTTTTACGGTTTGTTTCTTTGCAGGAATGTTTGTTTCAGGTTTTGTTTCAATAGGTGTTTCAATAGTTTTTTCCATGGCAGGTTCTTTAAGATCAGGCTTTTTTATGGATGCATTCAGGGTTTTTTCCGCCTCTTGCATATCTTTTTTTTCAAGTTCGAAAACTTTTTTGTTTTCAGGTGGAGTAACCATATCTTGCGTATTTTCCGACTGGTAATTCTGTTCTAACTTCGATTTTGTATTGGTGGATTTTAAATCTGTATTGGGCTTGTTTTTTGCCTCTGCCGGTTCCATCTTCATGTTTTGCACCGATTTATTCAGAGAAGCTGTTTTTCTTGAATTAAGATAATTCTCCTGTCTCTGCTTGAGGTCCAAAAGCGATACTCCTGAAATAACCGGTATTTTAAGGTCTTCACCAACACGTACCTTTGTAACATCTTTCAGCTTGTTAAATCTGCCTATAATAGGGTATTTTTTAAAATCACCATAGTAAATCATTCCAAGTTTTGAGACACTTTCGCCCTCCATGAGTTTATGAATAATATAAGCATTGCTCTCACTTACCTGGCCTGGAGTCAGTTTCTTTTTTGCATCTTTGTAGTCAGGCCAGTTAACAAGAGCGCTGAGATATTCTTTCCTGGCCAGATCATATTTCCCCTGCTTATCAAACGCTAATCCTTTTTTATAATGAAATTGGGCTTTTTTCCAGAGTTTCGGCAGAATATCTTTTTTCAGTTCAGCAGCTTTTCTGTTTTCAGGATCAATGGTAAGTGCAAGTTTATATTGCTCCAGGGCTCTGGTCAGCAATCCCTTTTTTTCCAGAGACTCTCCTTTTGTAATATATTCCCCTGCAAGGTTGGTTTCCCCGGAATAGGGCTGTTTATTTGCGGAATCACTTGAAACACATCCTGAAACAAGCAGCATGCAAAGTAATATTGTACCCAGTGTCTTATAAATTTTCATTTGTCATGTCACCTCAAGGAAACGTTGTTAAAAATTTTTAATCTTGAAACAAAATGTTTCATATCCTTTCTTAGTATCATATCCCTCTTTAAAGCAAGCGAATTTGTGAAAAAAGGATTACTGCCCCTGTCAACTGTAACTGCTATTTTATAACCTATGGATTCAGAAATTTTAAGCACTGTTTTATTATACCTTCCATAGGGGAAAGCAAGGGCTATGGTGTCCTGCCCAAGTTTCTTATCTATAATTTTCTTTGATAACAATAGTTCTTTTTTTATCCGGTTATGAAATTCGCCTGTGGTTTCATCCGGTTTTTTTTCCGTCAGGTCCGGATGGGATACTGTATGAGACCCGATGGTAAACCCATGTGCTTTAAGTTCACGAAGATTATCCCAGGACAGAGCTTTTCTGGAAATACCAACGTAATTGATATAAATAAAAAGAGTGGCCGTGAAATTATATTTTTTCAATATTGGCCATGCAATATCGTAAACCGATTTGTAACCGTCATCAATGGTGATCATTACAGCTTTTCTCGGTATTTCGCACCGGTATTTTAAAAAGCACAATAGCTGTGCCGGGGTTATCGTTCTGTATCCGTTATCTTTAAGAAATTTCATCTGTTTATCAAAAATATCAGAGGGCATTGTGAGCGGAGAATTCCTTTTTGGACCGAATTTGTGATAGCATAAAATTGGGACACTCTGATATCCGTTTTCAAAAAGTCCTCCTTTATTCTTCTCTTTCAAGGGGACAATCACAAGAGAACCTTTTTTCAGTGCATTTAAGTTATTGGCATCTTTTACTTTCCAGGCCAGTTTTTCGCTGTCAAGACAGATTTTTGCTATATGTGCAAAGGATTCTTTTTTTTCTACTTTATACAGGGCATAGTCACTTGATTTATATATAAGAGGTTTATACGGGACCTGCGGTTTATTGACAGCACAGGAAGCTGTGAGGGTGAGGATAATTAAACTTGCAACTGTTGATGCAATTTTACGGATAGTCATTATTTTCCTGTTAATAAAATTAATTTAGCTTTTGTTTAATATGTATAACTACGTTCTGAAACCCGACTATAAATCCCTGTAAAAGGCACATCTGTCAACTGATATTACCATTTTTCCATGATATTACAATAATTTTTTTTATCAGGCAATTGATATGATAATTATGGCTCTCTATCTCGGCAAGTCTCATTAAAAGTGGACAAGTTGCTTGACATCAATGAGTTTTTTATATAGGTCAGGTTATTGACTTCTTGTTATAATTTCCCATGGTATTCTGATGCCCATGACCGTTTTGCCCCGGATGTTATGGCTCAACAATTTCTCAGGAGGATGAGAATCAACATGACGGTAACAGCCAAAAAGACTGTTTATCTTACAGGTAAAAATTTTGTAAAGTGTATGATCGCATGGTTCGTTTTCTGCACTGTTTTTTATGCTTTTATCATTATAAGGGAAAGAAATCGTAGCGAGGAGTTGATTAAAAAAGGGATTTCAATATCAAAAGATATTTCAAGTCAGGCAGGCTTCCCTCTTCTTGAAAAAAATATGAGCCTTTTGAGTAAATTTATTAAAAAAATATCAGAAAGGCCTGATGTGGTTTTTGCATCAATTATTGACCACAAAAATAAACTTATAGCCTATACTGATCAGGAACAGTTTCTTGCACTGAACAGGCAGAAATCCGATATTCTTGACGGTGTACGATATTGGGCAATATCAGCTCCCAATCAACATAAAATTATGACTTTTTCTTCTGAAGTCATGTTTTCCAATACGAGAATAGGTGAGGTTTGTATTTCAATTGCAGCAGGAAATATAGGAAAATTAAGACGACCATTTGTTTTTTTCTCACTGTTAACCCTTGTAGCTATTCTTTTTGTGTTTGGATTATTTGGCACGACAACGTATAAGGATTTGTTCCCCTTGTTAAGTGTTGTAAACCCAAAATTGAATTCGCCTACGCATCCTTTTCAACATGATTTTGAAGATTTTGAATTGTCATGTCCTCTTTGCGGTAACCATGAGAATTTTTCTTTAAATGGTTTTCATGCCCCGGATCTTGACAAATTTTATATTCTTGAGGGATATTCAAAGGATAAAAAATCCATACTGCTCCGGGATTTGGGCAAAATTAAAGAGTTGAACTGGCTTAATCGGCTTATAATAACTCAATGTACTGGAATTATTAATAAAATTGCAGTTGGATCAAAATAAAATTTTTTTGAAATGAAATAACGTATTTTAGACGGGAGAACTATTATGTCTGTCAGCGATAAAGTGTCTACCACCATCACATGGGCTAAGGACCTGACAGTTGGGACCTATACTGGACTTTTACGAAAAATATTGAAAAATGAGTTCATATACAGAAATAGAAAAATGATTATTATTTACCTGTTGTTTTTTTTCCTGTTCTCTGTCACAGG
>WFQS01000007.1 GCA_015486915.1 Desulfobacteraceae bacterium | reverse complement strand
CTTTAAATATTATGTAATTTTTTATTTTTATAATTTGTTAAATTATCTGAAAAAATAATTTTTACGGTTTTTGAGACTTAAAAATCTGTGGGTAGCAAAAAAAATAAATATTGCTGAAAAACGAGGTGATAATGACTTCAGAAATTGAAATATTAAAAAAATCCGATCTATTTGCCACCGTTGAGGATGCAGATCTCGAGAGGATTTGCGATATTATTGAACAAAGGGATATCCATGAAGGAGAAAAAATTGCAATTGCAGGCGAAAAAGCCCGTTTTTTCTTTTTTTTGATTTCAGGAACTATCATGGTTGATATGGAAAATGGCAAATCCGTTATTATGGATGAACCGGGAGATTTTGTTGGATTTGAAATCCTGTCATGCAAAGGGATCTATAAAAGCAGCCTTACAGCGCTTACAAAAGGTGAAATTTTTGCTGTTAACCGCAGGGCATTTCTTGAAATTATCCGGGAAGATTCTACTGCTGCCTTAAGTATTACCCATGCGTGGCATGATTACAGGATTCATAAAATTCCCTTTGCAGGGCAGCAGAAATATTTTCTAAGTGATTATCAATATTAGAATGGATGAATAGCTACAAAGATCAATGAATTACAATAAATGAGGTGAGACTGTGTACGGATTAGAGGCAATAAAAGTTGGCAATGGCTGGGAGATTGCCATTGTTGGCATATCCATCGTTTTTACTGGCTTAACATTTCTGTCTATTTTTATCGGCCAGATTCATAAGCTCCTTGATTTATGGGATAACAGAAGTGAAATTCAACTTTTTAAAAAAAAGGATAACAAAAAAGATGCAGTCATAATAAAATTAACGGAAAATCAGAAAATAGTGGCAAAACAATTTTCACTCCTTGTAAAAATCCTGGATGCCCCCTTTTCTCTTCCAAGACTCCTTGTTCTCGCAGAGGCAAGCGGCGTTAAAAATCCCCATTCCAATCTCTGCCTGCTGATCAAAAGTGGAATAATATTTCCTGACAATGGAGGTTTTCATTTATGGGACAAAGAAAAATTTAAAAAACTGGTTGTTTAAGAGTTTAATTATAAGCTTAAAGTGCGAAGCAGCTTTGTTATCACTTAAGAACGGCAGCTTACAACATAAATAATTATATTTTTTAAGGAAAGACAATGGAACACTTCTTTATAAATTTTTTTCATCATACAGGATTTTATCTCGGAGATTACCGTAATTACATAATGATTGTTATAGGAATAGTTTTTATCTATCTTGGAACTGCAAAGCATTATGAACCTCTGCTGCTTATCCCCATAGGATTTGGTATGCTGGTCGGCAATATTCCGCTTTTTAATGGAATAGGTGTCGGGATTTATGAAAAAAATAGCGTTCTGCATTATATTTATTTCGGAGTTACACAGGGTGTTTTCCCGCCTCTTATTTTCCTTGGCATAGGGGCCATGACCGATTTTTCCACTTTGCTTGCAAGACCCCTTCTTGTACTGCTTGGAGCGGCGGCACAGGCTGGAATTTTTATCACTTTTCTTGGTGCTCTTGCCCTTGGATTTAATCCCCATGAAGCTGCATCAATCGGTATTATAGGCGGTGCTGACGGTCCTACGGCCATATTTTTAACGGCAAAACTTGCTCCAAAATTAATAGGCCCCATTGCCGTTGCCGCATATTCATACATGGCCCTTGTTCCGGTTATTCAGCCCCCTATTATGAAACTTCTCACAACAAGAAAGGAAAGGCTCATCAGAATGGAGGAGCCAAGGGAAGTCACACAGAGGGAAAAAATGATTTTTCCAATCGTTGTTTTTCTGCTCTGTGCTTTTCTCGCACCTGCAGCACTTCCCCTTCTTGGAATGCTCTGCTTTGGAAATGTTCTCAAAGAATCCGGTGCAACCGAACGTCTTGCCCAGACGGCAAGGACATCCCTTATTGATACTGTAACCATCCTGCTTGGTCTCACCGTGGGTGCTAGCACACAGGCCGATGTTTTTCTGACAAGTGAATCCGTGGAAATATTCTTTCTTGGTGCTATGTCCTTTGCCGTGGCAACTGCAGCAGGTGTGCTTTTTGCAAAAGTTATAAATCTTTTTCTTAAAGAGCATAAAATAAATCCCCTTGTCGGGGCGGCTGGTGTTTCTGCCGTACCTGATTCGGCAAGGGTTGTTCAGGTGGTGGGACAGGCGGAAGACCCGACAAATTTTCTGCTGATGCATGCCATGGCACCAAATATTGCAGGCGTTATCGGATCTGCCGTTGCAGCAGGGGTTTTGTGGAGCTTTATGTCCTGATCCGGGAATTAAAGTAATTTTTAACTTTTGGGGTCTGTTTTTGCTGCTGTGAACAATGACAGATTCCCGCCCCCAAGGATTTTTGATTTTTCGATATACAGGTGATTTTTTTCTATTAATGGAGGCAGTCCGCCTTTTGCAAGGAAATTGAGATAATTCTTAAAATGCTCTTTTCCTGCTGATATTTCAAAAAAGGGGATAATTGCTTTATACAGCCATCCTTCAGGAAAACAGATGGGACCGGGATGAAAATCAACAAGCAGTAAACGTCCCTTTGTTTTCATTACCCGGATCATTTCATCCATGACCTGAAGCCTCACCGATTGCTGCATTTCATGTAGGGTTAACATTGCGATCACAAGATCAAAACTATTATCCGGGTATTGCATGTCTGAAGCGTCCCCGAGGTGTATCTCAGCCTGTTTCCCAAGCTTTCTGCCTGCTTTTTTTACCATTGAACCGGATGAATCAATTCCGTAAACCTGACATCCCTTTTTTTGATAAAGTTTCAGGTTCAGGCCTGTGCCGCATCCCACCTCAAGAACGTGCATGCCTTTTTCAGGTAGAGAAATTTTTAACATGTATTTTTCTCTTAATTCACGGGTAAGGGGTTCAATAAAGGTGTCGTAAGACCCTGCTATACGTTTATATGAATCTTCAGCCATTTTACGTGACCTCCTTCCGGGGTGATGCGCTTATAAGCTATGGCGTGCAGCAGTTTATAAAAGCAGAATAGCTGCTTAGGATCGAAAATTTTATAAGTTGAACGAGATTGCTTGTCTTCCGGCCCATCTACTTCGTTGCATCAAAGGCCGAATACGTTGAGTATGCAACCTTTAATGCGCCTTGTACATGGGCCGGAATTCTGCGCTATTTCTGTTCAACTTAT
>WFQS01000006.1 GCA_015486915.1 Desulfobacteraceae bacterium | reverse complement strand
GAGAGTGGCACCGGCATAGAAAGATGTCGTAGTGTTTCTTGAATTTGTACTGTTTTATTGCTGGCACTCAAGCAAGAGTTTGATAATGATTCAGCCCAAAGGCTCATTGTTGTCTCCTTGCTCTATAGCGCTCACCAAAACTGACACACCTATGCTCAGATAAATTGATACACCATAATATTCATATTTTAAAAATAGTCATGATGCCTTCATGTAATTCCATAGAATTTTTAAACAGAAAATACAATTTATTCTTTGTGGTACGATTAAAGATTGCAAAAAAGAGGAGAGGGGAATAACTTTTGGTTTGAATAAAGTCTTTTACAAAAAAGGACACCAAAAGAGATTCCCCATTCAGATACCATATCATACAAAAGTAAGTTTGCAAGAATATTATGAAAATTTTCATGCGCGTCCGATTCCTGATTTTTCTGATAAGTGCCCCATATGCGGAGGTGCTGAATGTGCCACCTTCCTTGGGTACTATATACGAATAGCGATTTGTCCCATAACAGGCTTTTCAGTGCTGGATCTGCCGGTATTGCGTTACTTGTGTCATAATAAAGGCGATGCCAGGGTATGTGACCATATTACCTTTTCTTTATTACCCCATGAACTTGTGCCGTTTCGACAATTATCGCTTAATTTCATGGTGAAAGCTGTATGGTTTAAGGTTAACAAGCACTTGAGCTTGCCCAGGCTCATTGATGTCATAGAGGATGAATTAAATCATCTCGATGATGTTGCAGATTTCATTAATATAAGAACAATTGTGTCATGGCAACGTTTGATTACAACAGCTTTTGTACTTTTTTTATCAGCCGATGTTAATATGGTATCCGAGTTGCAATATGAGCAATTACACAATACAGACAATTTGCAACCTTTTTTGAAACTTCTTATAAGTCATCAATCCCGGATAAATAATCATCCCATCCGGGGACCTGATGCATTTGCCTGGGATTATTATCAACAATCCGGCGGCATAGAACAAAATGCCTTTTTTCTATTTGGTCGTACATCTCAGCATAGAAATTAAAAATTCTTTCTCCTCATGAACGGTGAATTGCGCACAAAAATCAAGTAAAAATCATGATGCTTTATCCTGCCCCCCTTTAGCTGTTTCCAAAAGCCCTTTTTCCCTGAGAAATTTCATATTTTTCCCATGTTCCAATATCTTTTTATCATTTTCACACAGGCATGTAATGGGCGTTTTGGGTATTTTTGTTATAGTCAGATTCAAAATAAGATACCCAGGGGAAAGTTATGATTGAAAAGGTAGAAATTATTGATTTAGACCTGAGATATGAAAATTCCAGGCTAAAATCGAAAAAAATAGAACGGGCATTGCTTACGTCCATTATTGAACATGATATTCAGGAGCCACTTAAAGGCATTGATTCCAGAAACGGACATAAAATTCTTCTTGATGGTTTTAAACGATACAGATGCGCTAAAAAGCTTCATATCGGCATAGTCCCCTTTCGTTCTTTTGGAAGTGATGAATCCCTTGGTATTATTAAGTTTATCCGGACTGCAAGCGCTCGCCCTCTTACAATTCTGGAACAGGCAAAGATGATTCAAGAGCTTCAAGAAAAGCATGGCCTGATTTATCGGGATATTGCCGATCTTCTTCAAAAAAGTAGGGCATGGGTAAGCATGCGTGCAGGTATTCTTGAAGAAATGAGTGAATATGTAACAAAACAGGTTTTTGATGGTAATTTACCCGTATATTCATTTATGTACACTCTGCGTAAGTTCATACGTATGAACTCAATTTCTATAAATGAAATTGATGAGTTTGTTAAACTGATCTCCGGCAAAGACTTAAGTATCCGTGATATTGACCTTCTGGCCGACGGTTTTTTTAAAGGCTCAGATAATATACGTCAGCAGATCAAAGAAGGTAATATTACATGGGGACTGAATCAGTTAAAAAAACATCTTCAAAGGATAAACGAGTGTACAACTGCGGAGCAAAAAATACTGAAAGATCTCGAATTCGTACAAAGGTATATGCAGAAAATCATCTTTGAAATCAGGGATGATGATTTTGGCAACACTGCTTTTCATGCCCAGGCAGGCATTCTTGCTGAGGGCATTATAAATATTGCGGACAATTTCATGACTGCAGTCAGGGGGCTGTATGATAGATGTGAGCAAGCGTAAATCAATTTTCTGCCTTTATAACGAAGGTATGGGCATACGTGAAATATCCCGCAGACTCCGGGTCAGCATCAATACCGTCAGAAAAATTGTTGATCACAAGGGTGAACCCTTGGAAACAATAAGGCGGGATAAAATCAATGTTGATCCTGAAGTTCTCCGAAGTCTTTATACAAAATGCGATGGTTACGTTCAAAGAATCCATGAAATCCTTGCTGACGAAGGAATTTTGATTGGATATTCCACATTAACACGTAATATACGCGAACTTGATTTAGGCCAGCCGAAAAACGGGCGCTGTGATCAAGTATTAGATGAACCAGGCGCTGAGATGCAGCACGATACAAGTCCTTACATCAAAAAAATTGGAACAGACCGTGTTAAGATTATAGCAAGCCTGATCTATATGAGATACGCAAAAATACGGTATCTGAAATTTTACCGTTCGTTTAATCGTTTTGCCATGAAGTGCTTTATCCATGAAGCTTTGTCATTCTGGGGTTATTCTGCTTCTTCCTGTATCATTGACAACACCAACCTTGCCCGCCTTAAAGGAACAGGTAAAAATGCTGTCATGGTACCTGAAATGAAGCAATTTGCCAGGCAGTATGGATTTGAATTTATCTGCCATGAAATCAGGCATTCCAATAGAAAAGCTGGTAATGAACGCAGTTTTTATACAGTGGAAACCAATTTTTTTCCAGGCCGCAGTTTTAAGACCCTGGAAGATATGAACCAGCAGGCATTTGAGTGGGCAACCATAAAAATGGCCAATAGGGCGGTGAGTAAAACAAAATTGATTCCGGCAAAGGCGTTTGAGTACGAACAATCATTTCTTAAAAAAATACCTGCTTATATTACGCCACCTTATCTTGTCCATGAAAGAGGAACTGATCAGTATGGATATGCCGCACTTAACGGTAGTTTCTACTGGGTGCCGGGTAAAACACGGTTTGATGTCAAGGTGCTGCAGTTCTGTGATCATGTGGAGATTTATCATAAACGGAAAAAACTGGCAGAATATCAATTACCTCCTGATGGTGTTAAAAATAAAAAATTTAGCCCAAAGGGAGAGCCAAAATCAAAATATCAGCCAAAAAACCGGAAGAATCCCACGGCAGACGAAGAGAAGATTTTACGTTCTGCAGATCCTGCAGTGGATCGCTATCTTAACTTTGCCCTTACAATGAAAGGCAAGTCCCGTCATGGATTTGTCCGCCAATTATACACTCTGTATAAAAAAATCGCTCTTTCTGTATTTATCCAGACCATGGAAAGGGCATTGAAATATAGAATAAAAAGTATGGATGTCATTAATAACATCATCAGGCTGCTTTTAAGGCAGTCAAATTATGATATGCCATTACCTGAAATAGATGAAGAGTTCACCAGCAGGCAAGCATACATTGATGGCCGATTTGCAGACGAGGTGGATCTATCAATTTACAAAAATGAGGAATAACAATGGATGAAACTCTGGAACAAATGCTTAAATATCTCGGTTTGAGAGACCTGCTTGCCAATTGGGATCACCATATTAACATTGCTCAAAAGAGCAATTTCTCATCTGTCAGGTTTTTAAAATATGTAGTTGAGCAGGAGTACAAAACCAAACGGGAGAATGCCAGAAAACGAAGGATAAGTCTTGCCAAGATACCTGAAAATTATGTTATGGAGACTTTTCCCTTTGACAGGCAGCCCAAATTAAATAAAAAGAGAATTCTTTCTTTGTATGATTGCTTTGATTACATGTCAAAGCATCAGAATATCATATGGATAGGTCCGACAGGCACAGGCAAAACAGGACTTGCAACGGCCTTTCTCACCGAGGCAATCAATAAAGGATACAGGGGAAAATTTATTTTATTCCCGGAACTTGTGGAGACTCTTTACCAGTGCCTGGCCGATCACTCAGAAGAAAAAACATTAAAGACATTTGCTTCCTATGATTGTCTTCTGATAGATGAGCTTGGGTTTATAGAGACTGACCCTGTCCAGGTGGGGCTGTTTTTTACATTGATGCACAAAAGGCACAAACAAAAAACAACTTTGATAACCTCTAATCTCGGTTTTGAACAATGGGGCTCATTTTTAAAAAACACCCAGCTGACCGCAGCTCTGATCGATCGATTAACTGAAAACAGTCATGTTATTAACATGAAAAACTGTTCAAGTTTGAGGACCAGACTTGATCAGCAATAATACTTTTGAAGAAATAAAAAATAAAGCCAATAAAGTAAGAAATATTGAACTTTATATCTTGCTACGGCACTTTGGATGCACAAGAGATCCTGAAGACAGAAATAAATGGCACACTAATCAGGGCGTGCTGTCTGTTAATGGCCATAAATTCATGAACTGGACCATGAATACAGGCGGTGGTGGAGCCATTGACCTTGCAATGCATTTACAAAGGCTTGATTTTAAAAACGCAGTAATATGGCTTTATGATAATTTTCCTTCTTCTTTGAACCCTGATCTTTCTACATACAAATCATATCCAGTAAAGCAAATATTAAAACTTCCTGAAAAAGATGACAAACAATTGCCCCGGGTTAAGCAATATCTTGTAAATAAAAGATGTCTTTCTGAAAAACTTGTAACAGGTCTAATCAACTCAGAGAAACTCTATGCAGATATCAGGGGTAATGCGGTATTTTTACTACTTGGAAAAAAAATGAGAGTCGTTGGTGCTGAACTCAGAGGAACTTATCATAAAAAATGGCGCGGCATGGCCTTCGGTTCCAGGAAAAATCTTGGTTGTTTTTACATTATTGGCAGTAACCTGAAAAAAATGATACTCTGTGAATCGGCCATAGATGCAGCATCATGTGCCATGCTTTATCCTGAATATACTGCCATATCAACGTCCGGTGCAACTACTAATCCGGCATGGTTACAAAAATTTATTACAAACGGCTGCAAAATCTTCTGCGGTTTTGATGCCGATATAACCGGCGATACCATGGCAAATAAAATGATCAAACGATACCCCGCCATAACAAGACTTCGTCCTCACAAACATGACTGGAACGATGTCCTTCAAGCCTTATTCTCTTAATCTACACAACTGTTAAGCTACGATTTTTGTCACATTTTTACAAAAAAACTACTTGAAAAAAAAATATACTGTAGATTTCTGTTTATTATGCTGTGAACAAACGTCTCAATTTATCTGAGCAAAACTGTATCAATTTATGTGAGCGCTATAGCCTGAGTCCGGTATAATAATTTATTATCAGCGCCCTTTTGAAATGTGGAGCTGCCTGCTGCAGAATGGCTTTTATCTCTTCCTTTTCCGGTGGCCGTATGATTGCATCGTCTCTTTTTGGTTTTTTGTATCCGGATACGGGATTGAAAGGAATGTATTCCCTTGCAACAGACCAGTTCAGTATGGCAATTATATCTGATAATTCCCGGTGGACTATAGAT
>WFQS01000005.1 GCA_015486915.1 Desulfobacteraceae bacterium | reverse complement strand
CTTCCGGCCCATCTACTTCGTTGCATCAAAGGCCGAATACGTTGAGTATGCAACCTTTAATGCGCCTTGTACATGGACCGAAATTCTGCGCTATTTCTGTTCAACTTATTTCATCTCCGATCCTTATTCAGGGGTGTTTAAAATCCCTTAAGGCCCTGACCCGGACAAGCCAGAACCACAACAAACTGGGTGCATAATTTAGATTAATGTGCTATTTAATTTCCTGGTCATGGCAGTTATATAAAAAAACAGAGCATACCATGGATATGATGAAAAAAAGAAGATACACCGATTATAATACATACTTAAGATCCGTTTTCGGTGAAAGGGCTCAGAAAATTGTGATAGATGCAGGTTTAAACTGCCCCAACCGGGACGGAACCTTATCTGAGGGCGGGTGCATTTACTGCAATTCAAAGGGCTCGGGCTCAGGTGCTTTTGGCCGTGGAATATCCATAAAACAGCAGGTGGAACAGGGTAAAAAATTCATGGCAAAAAGGTATAAGGCAAAAAAATTCCTTGCTTATTTTCAGTCATACACCAACACCTATACAAGTTGTCAAAACATGAAAAACATGTATAATGAAGCCCTCGGTGTAGAAGGGATGGCAGGGCTTGCAATCGGCACCCGGCCTGACTGTATTGATAAAAAAAAACTTGAGTTAATTGAATCGTATACAAAAAAATATCTTGTATGGATTGAGTACGGCCTTCAGTCAGCCCATGATTCAACACTTAAACTGATAAACAGGGGACATGATTTCAATTGTTTTAAAAGAGCCGTTGAAATTACAAAGGGCAGGAACATCAAAATCTGTACACATGTGATCCTCGGTCTTCCGGGAGAGACAAGAAAAATGATGCTTGACACGGCAAGAATCCTTGCACACCTTGGAATAGATGGAATTAAAATTCATCTTCTCTACATTGTCAAGGGAACCATGCTTGAAACCATGTGGCAGAAAGGATTATACAGATGCATGGAGCAAAAGGAGTATGTAGAGACTGTGTGTGATATCCTGGAAATTCTGCCTGAAAATGTTGTGATTCAGCGGATTACAGGAGATCCTCATCTTGATGAACTTGCAGCACCCCAATGGGCAGCAGATAAAAATCAGACCTTTAAATTAATCCAGGAAACCCTTGAAAATCGAAATTCCCGGCAGGGCAGTAAATTTGTCAAAAGTATACGGCCTTAGGATCGAAAATTTTATAAAAAAGATCTCATTTTTGACATAGTAACTGAGACTTTTTTCATGTTCGTTGAGAGGCGCTTTCACGCAGTTCAGATCTGCCTCATGGCGATTATTTAAAAACATTATGGTTAAAAAAAATACAAAGAAAATATTCATTTATACAGGTGTCCCTTTTTTATTAATTACCGGAATATGCCTGATATTTTTATGGACTGTTATGCATTTTGCAAAAACCCCGTATAACCGGTCCGGAAAAAATCAAACATTTACCATAAACAGGGGAGAAAACCTTTTAAAGATATCGGAAAATCTCTTCCATGAAAAATTAACAGGCAGCAGCACCCTGTTCAGGCTCATGGTGCGCTTTAAACATCAGGCAGAAAAACTCCAGGCAGGGGAATTTGTTGTTTCTGCCGCCATGCCGCCTGAAGAAATTTTAAATATCTTTGTTTCAGGCAGGGTGAAGCTCTATAAAATAGTTATTCCCGAGGGACTCAATATAGAGCAGACAGCAGCTATTGTTGAAAAGGCAGGCTTTGGTTCAAAGAAAAATTTTATAATGCTTGCAAGAAATAAAAAATTTGCCGAATCACTAAGAATAAAATCGGATTCCCTTGAAGGCTACCTTTTTCCGGAGACCTATTTTTTCCCGAAAAATACAAGCGAAAGAAAAATTATTATTCAGATGGTAAAAGAATTCAACCGGGTTTTTACACTTAAATGGAGAAAAAGGGCAAAGGACCTCGGTTTTTCAGTTCATGATATTGTAACCCTTGCCTCAATCATTGAAAAAGAAACGGGCAATGCCAGTGAAAGACCTGTTGTTTCATCTGTATTCCACAACAGGCTGAAAAGAAACATCCCCCTTGAAAGTGATCCCACGGTCATATATGGAATAAAAAATTTCAACGGAAATATTACAAAAAAAGATCTGAATACAAAAACTCCCTATAATACTTACAGAATGAAAGGACTTCCCAAAGGTCCCATTGCAAATCCCGGAAAATTATCTATAAAGGCAGCTCTTTTTCCAGCAGATACGAATTATCTTTTTTTTGTATCAAAAAACAACTCAACCCATAAATTCTCAAAAACCATAAAAGAACATAACAGGGCGGTGAGAAAATACCAGCTTGGAAAATAATATTACAAAAAGCTTTTACAACATGCATTGAAAAGGCTTTTCTCTTGTGATATTGGTATTGCAGGTGAAATTAACCGGTATTCAAACAAAAATATCTGATTTCCCTGATTATCGTACCGGGCACAGGCCAATACTTTTGATTCTGAAAATACTGAAAAGAAAAACCCGTAACCCCGACCTTTTCCTGTTTTTTATGGCATAAATTCAGGATTAAGGCACTATTTGAGTATTTTTTATGGTTGAAATTTTTATCCGCCCTGTGCCTTGGGATCAATTTTGAAAGAATCTACCCCGGAGGGTCATAATGAGTCAAGATGAAAAAAAACAGAATAATAATTTAATAAAATTTGCCAGCCGCATGGACCAGCTGCCGCCATATCTTTTTGGAATGATAAACTCCATGAAAATGGAAAAGAGACATCAGGGTCATGATGTCATAGATCTTGGAATGGGAAATCCCATGGATGCAACACCCGGTGCAGTTATCGACAAATTAATTGAAGTTGCAAAGGATCCAAAGACCCACCGTTATCCGGTTTCTTCAGGAATGAAAAACCTCAAGCTTGAAATTTCAAAATACTATAAAAAATTATATGATATTGATATGAACCCGGAAACTCAGACCTTCTGTACAATAGGGTCAAAGGAGGGAATTGCACATCTGTGCCTTGCACTGCTTGGGCCCGGAGATTCCGTTGTCGTTCCGGCCCCTGCCTTTCCAATTCATATCTATGCTGCTGTTATTGCAGGGGCAACTGTTGTAAGGGTGCCCATAGCCCCTGCGGACTCCTTTTTAAACCGTATTGTCCATATTTGTGAGTCTTTTTATCCAAGACCAAAGGTTTTGATGATAAATTACCCCCATAATCCCACGGGAACCCTTGGCAGTCTTGATCTTTTTAAAGAGGTGGTCGCCCTTGCCAAACGGTTTAAATTCATGGTTATCCATGATTTTGCATATTCAAGAATAACCTTTGACGGCTATAAAGCTCCAAGTTTTCTTGAAGTTGAAGGAGCTGAGGATGTTGGTGTTGAATTTGGTTCATTTTCAAAATCATATAATATGGCAGGCTGGAGAATAGGATACTGTGTTGGAAATGAAAAAATCATCCAGGGACTTGGCAAAATAAAAGGATATTTTGATTATGGTATTTTTTCGGCCATTCAAATTGCAGGCATTATTGCCCTGCGTGACTGCGATCATACCATAGCCGATCAGGTTACAACCTACCAGACCAGAAGGGATACGCTCTGTAACGGCCTTGCCCGCATGGGCTGGGAAATAGAAAAACCGGGTGCAGGAATGTTTGTCTGGGCAAAGATCCCTGCGCCTTACAGTGACATGGGTTCCATGCAGTTTGCCATAGAGATGATGAACAGGGCCAATGTTGCTGTTGCACCTGGTATTGGTTTCAGCGAGGAGGGGGAAGGGTATCTCAGGCTTGCCCTTGTTGAAAATGAAGAAAGGCTCAGGCAGGCCATAAGACAGATGCGCAAAGCTCTTCACGAAATAGACAGAAGCAAAAATAAACTATAAAAAACTTTTGAAAGCCATGTTGCCGGGTTAAAATCGTTTCCATGGATGCTGCCTGCGCCATTGCCTCGGGCTTTCATATTGTGAACCGAGGGACCACATTCCCCGGTGTGATCTTTTTGCTGCGGCCTCGGCCGTTAAATATGGTGAAATATCAAATCCCCCGGGAATACGTCCTCTGTAAACTTCTGCAAGCCCTTGTCTCACCAGATCAAGGTTGATATTTAGACCTTTTTCTGTAAAAATTTCAGCGAGAACTCTGTTGTATCCGCCAGTTCCATATGTTTTCATAAAAATTTTTTTACCTGCTATCCGGTTCTTCACCATCTGTTTTGCTTCTTCACCATATGCCTGGCCAGGCACATTTTTTTTTCTTGTTTCAGGAGCGTCAATACCTGCAAAACGCACCACAATAACAAGATTATTATTATTTTTTACTTTTATCGTATCTCCGTCAAACACTTTGAGTACTCTGAATTTACCATGATTTCTTAAAAATGCAGGGAGAGAATTTAAAGGCGGTGATTTAATTTTATCTGCAGGTTTTTCATCAAATAATTGAATTTTCTGCTTTGATTGGGGTGGACAGATATTGCTGTATTGTCTTATACCATTCCTGTCTTTCCATGTATAAATTTCTCCATGGGCAGAAAAAGGTATAAAAAACAGGAAAATAAGAAAAACACAAAAATGCAGTATAAAGGGTGATGATATTGAAATGGAAAAGGGGACAGAAGTTAAATCTGTCCCCTGAACTTCAATTAAATTAGTATTCAACATGATTTTTTGAAAAGTTTTTTATTATTCATCGCTGTAAATAGGGTCATTGGGAAATAATTTTTTTATATCCTTTGGAGTAACATCATACATTCCGGAACCAACAACATAACTCTTTTTACCATGTTTCACAAGTTTAACATAGGAAATTTTAGGGGAAGGTTTTTTTGCACCGGGTTTAGGCCATACATAGGGTACCCATCCTGCTCCATGCGCTTCGACCATCTCATTCATATTTACAAACAAATAAGTACCATTGGCATCGGCAAGATCCAGAAGTCCTTTTCCATCAAGGGATGGTTTTATCGGATGCATCAGCATTACGCCGTTAAGGTCATGAACCCATACATAACCCTTTCCATCGGCAAATCTGAATTCTCCGTTAGGATCTTTTAATTTTGCGAAGCAGGCATCTCCTTCCTGCTGCAGAAGCTTTGCAGCAGCTTCTACCTTTTGTTTGCATAATTGAGGGCTTAAAGGTTCTGACTGACCTATGCCGGAAAAAAACAAAACCAGGATTGCTGCCATAAAAATCAAATAAATTTTTCTGTTCATCTGCTGTCTCCTCTGTAAAAAAGATTAAATTAAAAATTTTACTGGCCGTTTAGGGAACTTCCAAAAAATAATTTACGCATCCTTTTTGCCCTTTTGCCCGTTTTCTCTGTTGTGATAACAGGCACATAGTTCGACTATGCACCTGTCATCACGCCTTGAAAACGAACAAAAGTACTGCACGATATACGTATATT
>WFQS01000004.1 GCA_015486915.1 Desulfobacteraceae bacterium | reverse complement strand
ATTACGGATTTTGGGGTAAATCTGTCTGTCATCACAGTATGTGCGCCTGAAATCAAGGCTGTATGAAGGGCAAAGCACAAACCGTGAATATGAAAAAGGGGCAGGGCATGGCACAATGTGTCAGAGTTTGAAATTTCCCATATATGAATGATGTTTTCTGCATCATGAACAAGATTTTTCTGTGTCAGCACAGCTCCCTTGGGTTCACCCGTTGTACCTGATGTGTAAATAATCAGTGCAGGATCATCAGATAAAATTGTTGTTTTTTTTAAATCATCGGGAAAAGAACGGAAAAAATTTATTTGCTGAAAAGGGATGCCTGTATCAATGACCATGCAGTTTAAATCACTGTTGATGTGTTTTATTGTTTTTTCTTTATCGGGTTCAACCATAACAAGAGCCGGATCGGCATCATTTAAAAAATATTTTAACTCAGACTCTTTAAATCCCGTATTAAGCGGTACACATACAGCTCCTGTTTTCTGAATAGCAATATAGATGGCAATAAAAATAAGTGATTTGTCAAGGATGAGGACAATACGGTCTGATTTTTTTATACCCTGGCTTAACAGCATGTTTGCAATTTTATTGGAATCCCGATCAAGTTCTTTAAAAGTGATGTCAGTTTCTGTGCTGCTGTCTCTTAAAAAAGAAATGGCGGTTTTATCCGGAAATTTTTTAAAGCTGTTTTGAAAACAGGCTGCAATGGATTTCATTTGTGTCTTGTCCTTACATTAAAGAATATTTTTAAACAGGCGAGGTCATCATAAATAATTTACAGGGTACAACCTAAAACAGCGTTATAGCCAACGAATTCATCTGTAACAGAGCTATGAGTCCTTGTCAAATAGCGAGCCTTACCAAGGCAACCTGGAAGGAAATTCCTCTGGCGCACAGAAATTTAAAAAACAATATCACAGATTGGGCATTTAGTGCATTACCCCTGAATTTCTGTAATAAAAAACAAGAAATTGAGGCAGGCACATGGGTGGCGGGCATCGTTCGTTTTAGGCTGAATAAATATTTATAAGAAAGAGCTCACTTTTACAGAGTAACTGATGCTCTTTTTATGTCCGTTGTGAGGCGCTGTAACGCTGTTAAGATCTGCCTCGTGGCCGTTATTTAAATAGTTTTTTATATTTTCCAAGTCCGTACTTGTCAAATTCATCAACAGGGATAAATTTTAAAGCAGCAGAATTAATGCAGTACCTCTTGCCGGTTGGCTGGGGTCCGTCGGAAAAAACATGCCCAAGGTGGGAATCGGCTTTTCTGCTTCTAACCTCGGTTCTTGTCATTAAAAAGGAAGAGTCCTTTTTTTCAACAATGCTGTTTTTTTCAATGGGTTTTGTAAAACTTGGCCATCCGGTTCCGGATTTAAATTTATCTGTTGAACTGAATAAAGGCTCATTTGAAATTACATCCACGTAAATCCCAGGGCTTTTATTATCCCAGTATTCGTTGTTAAAGGGCGGTTCCGTACCGTTTTCCCTTGTGACTTTAAACTGTATGGGAGACAGGATTTTTTTAAGTTCTTTCTCTGAAGGCCTGTTATATTTTTCATGAACAGCATCCGTCACTGTTTTGGATTTACCAGATTTTTTATACCCCTTCCATGCCTTTTTTATAAATCTGTCACGTCCTGATCCTGTCCTGTAAAAATTATACCTGATGGGATTTTTACTGTGATAATTTTGGTGATATGATTCAGCCCTGTAAAAATTTTTAAATTTTATCACCTGTGTTGCAATTTTTGAATCAAAGCGAAGTGAATCATTAATTTTTTTGATTAAAGCAAGAGCTTCTTTCTTTTGTGTTTCATTATGATAGAAAACAGCAGATTTGTACTGGCTTCCCCTGTCAGCAAAGGACCCTGAACCATCGGTGGGATCGATCTGCTGAAATAATATATTAAGCAGTTGTGTATAGCTTATTTTTTCAGGGTCAAATTTTATCTGCACTGCTTCATAATGACCTGTACTTCCGGATGAAACTTCTTCATAGGAAGGATTTTTAACATGCCCTCCTGAGTATCCTGATGCAGCATCAATTACACCGGGAACATCTTCAAAGGCAGCTTCAATACACCAGAAGCACCCTCCGGCTAATGTAGCTGTTTCGTATTTAATTTTGCTGTTATTGTCCATTTTTTTCTCCATTGATTTACCTGCATAGATGTTTCCCATATTCAAAACAAAAGTTAAAACAATTGTAAGTATTGTAAATAACAAAATATATATCGGTTTTTTCATTGTATCCTCCTTGTGTATGCCCATTTCTTTTTAAGAAACTCCTTTTAAGTTCCTTTAAGAATAAGAGTTTCCATATTTGTTGAGAGGCAGTCTGAGAGTCACCAGATCCGCCTCATGGCGGTTATAAGAAATAGATCTAAATCATTACGTCCTGTTTTTATATTTATTGCAAGTTATAAAATCAAGCGCCAGCAGCATATCCGACAAGGCAAGCGGACTTGATTCCATTATTGATGAAAATGCCGCAAGGGTTTTAAAGGCACGGTCTTTATAACCTTTACCCGGCTTGATTTGTGAAAGTCTTAAAAGATTCATGACTGCAATGGAATTTCCCGATGGAATGGCATTGTCAAACATGGGCTTTGTCCTTGCAATCATTTTCTCATGCTCAATTGACGTCATGAAAAAACCGCCTTCTGCTTTATCTTCAAACAGATCTGACATGGTTTTTTCAAGACTTACTGCCGTTTCAATCCAGAAAGGATCGTGATCAGCTTCAAACAGATCAATAAGCCCTGCTGTAAAAAAGGCATAATCGTCAAGAAAAACAACATTGGATGTTTTTCCGTCTTTATATGACCTTGGCAGGCGGTTTTTTTCTACATGGGATGTATCGCACGTCTGATTATCCCTGTTTCCATATTTGTCGCAGGGTGGCGGGTTTGAATCCAGGTCCGCCCCATGGCGGCTGTACATATTGTTCAGTATAAACCGGGCGGCATTTTTTGCGTCTGAGATATAGCCATCATTGCCGAATATACGGCCTGCCTGTGCAAAGGCCGATATCATCAACCCATTCCAGGATGTAAGGATTTTTTCATCTCTGATGGGAGACTTGCGCTCTTTCCGTTTTTTATATAATTCTGATTTTACATGGGAAATAACACTTAAAAACTCATTTTCTTCCATGCCCAATTCTTCTGCAACAGCCGCTGCAGTTTTTTTTATATTTAAAATATTCCGGCCTTCAAAATTTCCTTCTAATGTAATATCAAAATACTTCGCAACAATGTCTGCATTTTTTTTACCGAAAAGAGATTCAATCTCCTTTAAGGTCCAGGTGAAATAATACCCTTCTTTCAGTTTTCCTTTATCTGTAATACTGTCTGCATCACTTGCGGAGAAAAAAGCGCCTGCGGGCGATGTCATATCCCTTTTTACGTATAGAATAGTTTCCTCTGCCACCTGTTTAAATATTTCATTTCCCGTAACCTGGAATCCTTCAGAATATGCCATGATAAGAAGTGCATTGTCGTAGAGCATTTTTTCAAAATGGGGAACCAGCCATTTTTCATCCGTGGCATACCTGTGAAATCCTCCCCCTGCATGGTCATATAT
>WFQS01000003.1 GCA_015486915.1 Desulfobacteraceae bacterium | reverse complement strand
TGATAAAGATGCACCCTCAAATGCTGGGCCCGTGGCACATGAAGTTGCAAAAAATTTTCCATTTCCCTTTAAAAGAAGCTCTCCATTGGTTCCAAGATCAACAAGAAGCGTTCCTTCAGGCTGATTTTGAATATCAACGGCAACGGCGGCACTTAATATATCTCCGCCAATAAAACCAGAAACCTGGGGCAGGGTTATAACGGATATATTTTTAAAGCTGAAACCCAGATCATCCGAGTTGATAATTTTATTTTCATAAAATGCCGGAAGATAGGGAGAAACTCCAATGGAAGCAGGATCAACACCGGCAAAAATGTGAATCATGGTGGGGTTGCCAACGGCCACCATTTTGGAAATTTTGTTTATTTCAATTCCAGGAGATGAAATAAGCTCCATGATTCCCCATTCTATAGCAAGGACAACAAGTTTCTGCAGGTGTGCAAGATTTTTTTTATCCTTTCCTGTTGCTCCGATACGGCTCATCACATCATCCCCGTAAAGTGCCTGGGGATTTTTAACGGCTATTGATGAGAGGATTTTCCCCTTTGCAGGATTACAAAGATAAATAGCAATGGTTGTCGTGCCAATGTCTGCAGCAATCCCAAATCTATCCATACCTTTTCCATGGATAAACCTGTTATTGAAATCTGCAGGAAAAGAAACAGGGGCTTTGGTGATAATATGAGAGGAAAGCATTGCTTTTTCAGGAATTTCAATTTTTATATCTTCTTCAACGATAAATTGACATGAATTTATCATTTCATGATCCCCGTTGTTCAAGACCTTTTTAACCCTGCATTTTCCGCATATTCCCTTGCCCCCGCAGTCAGATCTTAAAAAAATATTTTGCTCCATAAGGGATTCCATGAGACTTTTCCCCGGGTTTACACCAAACTTTCTTCCATGGGGTAAAATCTGAATATGACATTTATCGGGCATTACGAAGTTCCTTAAATTATTGATTCGAAATTCAGGACGGCTCATCAAATTTTATTGACGCATTTTTTGGAAGTGCAAGGCCGGTACACACTTCAAGGGCCTTTAAAATACCTGATATAACAGGACATGACACATGGGGAATGGTGTTCAGGGCGACATTTATCACTTCTGAATTCAGTATGCCTGTTTTTTTATCTTTAAACAATTCCGTCATCATGTTCAGCTCTTTTCCGCCAAGAATTTCATTAACTTTTTTCCAGTTTGGGCATTGGGTATCAAGATTAAAAGATGCCCGGTAACCTGTTTTGTCTTCCGCAAGAACTTTTGTTGTGAATCCGCAAATCCCGCTGTTTATTGTAACTTTTGTTATTTTACCCATTTTACTCCCTGTTTTAAATGATAGTTTTAATATTTGTTTTACTGCAGTTTTCCAACAAAATACACCTGTCAGGCATCGTCAAATACAGTAATTGGCTTTGTGCTTACGGCACATGATTTGCTGTGACCGGAAATTTGTCTATCTGTTTAGGTCCTGCCGGTTATATCAGGCCTTCCGGTTAAGACAGCATAGACGATTCTTTCCATAAAAACAGGATCTCCACCCACGGTTTTCGGGATATGGTCTTTTGTTTTAAAGGTGACTTTTCTGCTGCTGGTTCCTGAATCCCCTGCCATTTTTTTTACCATCTGGGCAAGTATTTTTCTGGCAAAGTCATCGGCTTTTTCAAATTCTTTAAACTGGTGTGTTCCTGAAACCCCTTCCACGCTGAAACCGCCCTGATCATCCGGTATAATTCGCAGTTGTTTTTTAATGACAATTTTACTGACAATGGCGCCTATTGCATTGGCCACATCCGAGTCTTCTGGCAGGACAGCTCTTGTGCCAAATGGTTTGACAGCCCCGGGAAGAAAGTATGGAACAGGCGCACCAATTCCGATGACCGGACGTTTAAAATTTATGGAAACGCTGTAATCCGGGTTGCCGCCGGCGAGCAGATTATCAATGAGGACCCGGCATACAGGGCAGGTGTTCATCGCTTCCGGATCAACTTCGTCATCAAGCTGGCGTTTTAAAAGTTCCATGGTTAAAAGATCTCTTCCCTTATCCAGTAAATATTGTGTTAATTCAGGCAGTTGTTTCTTACTCAAAAAACAGAACATTTCACAGTATTGTTCTGCCATTTTGGAATCCCATTTAACAAATCTGCCGGTGATATGCAGAATATCCGTTAATGTAAGTCCACAGCGCTGGACAATGAAATTTTCTTCAAGGCGCTGCAGGGGCAGATTTATGGAGGATAAAACATCCGTTTTTACAACAAGTTCATCAATTGAAAAAGGCCTTTGTGCAAGCAGGGAAATTATTTTCTGCTCCATGGCATTTAATTCAATTTTTTTTGCAGAACCTGTCATAACAAGAATATGCATTTTTTCTGTGGTTAAAGTGTGGCGGTTCAGATTTTGATTTAAAAAATTTACCGCATCAACAGCTTTGGGATAAATATGACCAAGCCATGCAATGGGGGCAACCCGTTTGGGTCCGATGGAAAAAAGGCCTTTTTTAAATTCAATGAGACTGTCTCCGCCAAGTCCTGCAGTCCTGATTTCAAGGGCTTTAACATGGGTCCTGTGCCCTCCGACATTTGAGCCTTTCTCATTTAAGCTCACCTTGTTATTTGACAGTGCCGCAGTATCCGTTGTTGTTCCGCCCATATCCACAACAATGGCATCTTTAATTCCGGTGAGATGGCGTGCCCCTGCCACACTTGCCGCAGGACCTGAAAGAATGGTTTCAACGGGACGTTTTTTTGCCATTGTTGCGTTCATCAGCGTTCCGTCCCCCTTGACCACAACAACGGGGGCATGGATACCTTTGTTTTTAAGTACTTTTTCAAGATCATAAAGCAGACCGGTCAACCGCGGGATGATCCTTGCGTTGAGCATGGCGGTTACAGCCCTGGTCTGAAAATCAAGGGTGTCGGATAACTCATGACCGCAGCTGATAGACAGGCCTGTCTCATCATGGATAATTTTTTTTACTTTTATTTCATGCTCCGGGTTGACGGAGCCTGCATAACCGGAGACTGCAAAGGCTGTGACTCCGTTGTTTTTAATCATTTGCGCGGCGACCTGTTTGACTTCGTTTTGATCAATATCTTCAACCTGCCTGCCGTTGATTTCAAGTTGTCCTTTGATGACTGTCATGGGACGGTGGTCAATATTTTTATAAATATCAAGTCCTAAGGGTGGCATTAAAATCATCCCCACTTTCTGGCCTTCATTTTCAACAATGGCATTGGTTGCAAGGGTTGTGGAAAGGGATACAAGCTCGACTTTTAATAGTTTTTCAGCATCAAGTTTTTTTAAAGCTGAATTGATCCCCTTTGTAAAATCCCATTTTGTTGTAAGAGATTTGCTTTTAAAAAGAGTTTTGTTTTTTTCAAGATCGTAAATCACTGCATCGGTGTATGTTCCTCCTGCATCAATTCCAAGCCCGGTTTTTATGTAACTGCCATGGGGCGGATCAGGATTTGTCTGGCTCTGTAAAGCACGGGAAGAAAAAATATCACCATGTCCGGACAATTTTTCAGTTTCAACCTGGAAACAATGGGGATCAATAACAGGGCCTGCAGATAAAGTCGATTGTATGGCATCAAATCCTATGACGTGTTCCGGCGGGACATAAAGAATCTCAGAACTTGAATGATCAGCTGTGATCATTTTATCGATGAGAAAACTGCTCCCTTTGATTTTTTCATATTCCCAGTTATACTCTTCCGCCATTTCCTTTGCCAGTTTTTCGTATTTAAGGGATTTTTTTATACCTGTTTCTATGAAAACAGCCCTTTGATAATTTTTCTGCCATGAATTTAAAAAATCAAAGGTCTGCAGTGCTGCCTTTTTTCCGTGTTTTTCAACAAGATCGCTGAACTCTAATTTTTTATCACCAAAATATGTAAACTGCTTTCTTTTTGCCATGGATGCCTCTGTCTGTTCACACAAGCCTGCAGAAAGATAGTAGGTTCCGGGATATTTTTTAAATTCACGTTTGTATGCTGCATCTCCTCCGAGAAAAAGAGCAACACAGTCATGAACCTTTGGTATAGTCAAGGGAATTGACCGTGACTGAACTCCAATGGTTCCCTTGCCGCAGACCCCGTATCCAATTATAATGCGTTCGCAAAGATTTGCTGCTGAAATTTCATCAATGGCTGCCTGGAGTTTTTCTTTTAGCAGTTTGGGATTGTTATGAAGACCTGCTTCAAGGAATTTGAATTCAATGTCATACCCCAGTTTTTCTGCACTGTGCTTCATATCGATTGACAAAACAGCGCATGCAACAGCATAGAGTTTTTTTTTCATTTCAGGAAAGTATCCCCTTTTTCATAGTCCCCTTCCTTAAAACGGCTGTAACGTAGCCGATTATTTTTATCATCCATTTTACCGGTGGCAATATCTGCAATTCTCTTTCCTGCTTCAGGAGACATCATCACGCCGCACCAGTAACCGCAGTTCAGATAAAATCCTCTTATTTCATCACAGGGCCCGATAATCGGCTTGTCATCCGGTGTGTAAACATATTGTCCTGCCGAAATATTGATATCTTCAGCCTTTAAATCATCGGCAATACTTCCAAAGAAAGGTGCAAGTCGTGATACCCTGTAAATGGATTCCGCTGCAAAATCCCAGTCTGTGACAAGGTTGTCAGAGGGCGGTGTTTCAGGCTCATCAGGATCAACCCATGCGCATAAAACACCTCCTGCCTCGGGCCTCCAGTATCCGTGATTAATCAGATCCACGGTAAACGGTGCATCACGGGGCAGAAGTTCACTGGCAGTTCTCACAAAGGCCTTCTGTCTTCTTACCGTTCGAAGAGGCAGATCGATTCCGGCCATTTTCCCGATTATTTTTGCATATGGACCTGCACAGTTTACTACCATTCTGGTATGAATAATCCCATTGTCGGTTTCAACGGCGCATACACCCTGTGCATCGGTTTTTATACCAGTTACAAGGGTGCGCATGAGAAATAGTGCGTCCTTTGCACCCTTTGCAAATCCATATGTGGTCTCATGGGTTGAAAGCCATCCGTCCCGGTTGTTAAATGTTGCTGCAAGGGCTTTTTCGGCAAGAAACGGAAACCTTTTATGGAGCTCATCACCCGTGATAAGTTCAGATCCCGGCACTTTGAGTTCATCATATCTTTTTATCGCTTTTTCAAGATCAGGAACCATTTCAGGGGCATCGGTTACAAAAAGATATCCATGCTGGGTTAATCCAATGTCAATGTCAGGCAGCTCCACTATATCGCTGAAATTTTCAAACATTTCCACACTTTCAAGTGCAAGTTCAGCCATAGCTTTTTCAGTAAATTGAGTCCTGAAGCATTCGGCACTGGCAGCTGTTGTCAAACTTGAAAGCCCATCTCTTTTTTCAACAAGTATAACCTTCATTCCTGTTTTTGACAACCAGAATGCAGTGGATGTACCCACAATGCCTCCGCCGATTACAACAGCATCGGCAGTTTTATTATCAAAATTTTCCGGAACGATTATTTCACTCATTTTTATTCTCCTTAAAGTGTTCGTTAATTATCCCAACCCGTTCAAGTGTTTCTTTTAATGGGATACCATTATTATCCCATCCCCTTGCTGCATAATATGAATCAAGGAGTTTATTGATTTCATCTTTTGTGATGAAATAACCTTCAGCCGGTCCGTCGGGAACAGGCTCCTCGTAAAATCGTGCCGGCGGAAAGTCGGATTCCCTGCCAAAACCCTTTATCTCCCTTGCGTTAATAAGTCTTGTGATGTGCCATACTTTTTCAGATATTTTAAGCAGTTCATCCCAGGTGATTTTTTCCCCTGTGATAACTGAATAAAGTTCAGCGTAGTTTTCAACTTCAAACCCTAACTCCATCATCTGCAGCCGGCAGCAGCCCAGCAGATCAAAGGCCGGTCTTGTATGCTGGGATTCAATGACAAATTTTGCCGAGTCATCGGGTGAGACAACGGCCTTTGGCCTTTTTTTACCATCTGCTCCGGCTGTGATGAGATCGTGAACATTTGTTGCAGCCCCTGTCACATCATGGCCTAACACCCAGGCCCGGTTGTGGTGCGCCCCGATATCCGCCGTCATATAGGCAAGCATCATGGAAGGTGCATTCCGGCATTCATATCCTGTCCACTCCAGTCCCTTCACATGAATGGCAAATTTTTCAGATCCTTTCCCGATTTTTTCAGAGGCGGTTTTAACACCCTGTGCAAGCAGATCACCGAGGCTTGTTTTTCTTTCTGCCATGAGGTTGAGAAGATAAACAACGGACTCAAGGTCTCCAAATTCTACTTTTCTTCCTATATCATCTTCTGTGAGCAGATTTTTTTCAAAACACTCAATGGTAAACGCTGCAACGGAAGCTCCTGATATGGTGTCAATACCGAGCTCATCGCACAGATAATTGGCATAGGCCACCTCTTCAATGGTTTTAAGCATGCAGCTTCCCCCGAAAAGGGCGATGGTCTCATATTCAGGTCCTTCCATATATGCAGATCCAAGTCCTGTTGTGGTATGTCCGTATTTTCCACAGGGAGT
>WFQS01000002.1 GCA_015486915.1 Desulfobacteraceae bacterium | reverse complement strand
TATGGTCAGCATTCTGCAGTAATGGCAGGGTTTGAACAGGCAAAGGGAGATATTATCGTCACCCTTGATGCTGATCTTCAGAATCCTCCTGAAGAGATACCGAATCTTGTTCAGCAAATTCAGCTCGGCTATGACGTGGTGGGAAGTGTCAGAGAAAAAAGACAGGACACTGTTTTCAGGAGAATATCATCTTTTATCATCAATAAAACAGTGCAGATGGCTACAGGTGTGAAAATGCATGACTACGGATGCATGTTAAGGGCATATAAAAAGCATATTATAAATACTGTCCTTAAATGCCCGGAAAGAAGCACTTTTATTCCCATTCTTGCAAACTATTTCGCCGGTTCTACAACGGAAATTATTGTTAAGCATGAGGAGCGCAGAAACGGTAATTCAAAATATAGCCTTTTTAAATTAATATCGCTTCAGTTTGATCTGCTTACCTGTATGACAACCTTTCCATTAAGGCTCTTAAGCATTATTGGCGGTCTGCTGTCTTTTTTGGGTGTCGGTCTCGGTGTTTTTCTCATGGTAATGCGAATCATCTTCGGTTCTGTTTGGGCTGCAGATGGGATGTTTACCTTATTTGCACTGCTTTTTGTCTTTGTAGGTTCTCAATTTATTGCCTTTGGGCTTCTTGGTGAATACATCGGACGGATATATAACGATGTCAGGGCAAGACCCCGGTACAATATTTTGGATATAATCTAAGGATCGAAAATTTTAAAAAAAGTAGAGGGTATGAAATTATGAAAATAGTCGTTTTTGCCTATCATAATATAGGCTGTGTCGGAATTAAGACTCTTTTAAAAAATAGATTTAAAATTGCCGCTGTTTTTACCCATATTGATAATAAAAATGAAAATATATGGTTTGAGTCTGTAGCAGATCTTTGTGCTGAAAAAAATATTCCCGTATATGCTCCGGAAGATGTAAATCATCCCATGTGGGAAGAAAAAATAAAAACCATTGCACCGGATATTATTTTTTCATTTTATTACAGGAATCTTCTTGGAGAAACAATATTGAACATTCCTTCCCATGGATGTTTCAACCTGCATGGCTCGAAACTGCCGGCATATCGGGGTCGATGTCCCATCAACTGGGTACTGGTTAACGGAGAGAAAAGTACAGGTATCACTTTACACCATATGACCATCAGACCCGATGACGGGGATATAGTTGCGCAGGCTGAAATTGACATTTCAGATAATGATACGGCGTTAACCCTTCATCTCAAAGTCGCTGCAGCCGTACCGGAACTGTTGGAGGCTGCTTTACCGTTAATAAGTGAAGGAAAAGCACCCCGGGTAAAACAGGATCTTTCCGCTGCCTCTTATTTCGGGGAAAGGAAGCCTGCAGACGGGGAGATAAACTGGCATTTGTCTCCTTCTGTCATTAGAAATCTTGTAAGAGCCGTTACCAGACCTTATCCCGGAGCGTTCTCCTTTGCATGCAACAGAAAACTTATTTTCTGGGATGTGTCTGTTTCAGAAGAATTCCATGATGCAGCTCCCGGCACCATCCTTGCTTCAACTCCTTTTACAATAGCCTGCGCACATGGTGCCGTGAAAATCAATTCAGGTCAGGTTGAATCAGGACTTTTGATGTCAGGTAACCAGCTTGCAGCGGAGCTTAAACTGATAAAAGGCATGAAGCTCGGTCCAATGGCACAGCTTGAAATTGAGTCATCAAGAAAAAAAAAGGTATTGATACTGGGCGTTAACGGCTTTATAGGCAATGCTTTAAGTGAAAGGCTCCTTGAAAACGGTAATTATGATGTTCATGGAATGGATATCCATTCCAATGGTATTGAAAGGCTTATTGGCAGACCGGGTTTCAATTTCCATGAAGGGGATATTTCCATTCACCGTGAATGGATCGAGTACCATGTGAAAAAATGTGATATAGTTCTTCCCCTTGTTGCAATTGCCACCCCTGCCGAATACACGAGAAATCCCCTTAAAGTTTTTGAACTTGATTTTGAAGAAAACCTTCGTATAGTCCGATACTGCGCCAAATATAAAAAACGAGTTCTATTCCCCTCCACTTCAGAGGTGTATGGAATGTCCGATGATGAATCCTTTGATGAAGACAATTCAAAACTTATTTTAGGTCCCATCAGAAAGCAGCGCTGGATATATTCGTGCAGTAAACAGCTTCTCGACAGGGTAATTTATGCCTATGGAGAGACCGGAGGGCTTAAATTTACAATTTTCAGGCCATTTAACTGGGTAGGCCCGAGACTTGACAGTCTTTCCTCAGCACGTATCGGAAGTTCAAGGGTTATCACCCAGCTGATTTTAAATCTTGTTGAAGGCACACCCATTCAGCTCGTTGACGGCGGAGAGCAAAAAAGATGTTTTACAGATGTCAAAGACGGAGTTGAATGCCTGTTTCGAATCATTGAAAATAAAAACAACCGCTGCGACCATAAAATTATCAATATAGGTAATCCGGACAATGAATCTTCCATAAAAAATCTTGCCCGAATACTTATTGATGAGTTTAAGAAACATCCGATGCGCCACCATTTCCCACCATTTGCAGGCATCCGTGAAACCGATAGCCTCTCTTTTTACGGAAAAGGATATGAGGATGTCCAGCATAGAAAACCAAGAATTGACAATGCCGGAAAATTGCTGGGCTGGCAGCCCCATATAAAAATGGAACAATCCATCAGGGAAACCCTGGATTTTTTCTTAGAGCAGGCTGTAAAAGATAAAAAAAATGCATGAAACAACTCTTGGTCTGAGGATTGATGTGGATACTTACAGGGGGACAAAAACTGGTGTTCCCAATCTGCAGAAAATTCTATCATTGCATGGGATAACAGCTTCTTTTTTTTTCTGTGTGGGCCCGGATAATATGGGGCGGCACATCTTCAGGCTTTTAAAGCCTGAATTTTTAAAAAAAATGATGCGGTCCAATGCCCCGAATCTTTATGGATGGGATATCCTTTTTAAAGGGACTGTTCTGCCGGGGCCTGTTATCGGCAAAAAATGCAGGGATATTATTAAATCCACTGCCATGGATGGCCATGAAACAGGACTTCATGCCTGGGATCATTATCAATGGCAGGCTCACATACTGAAAATGAACCGCAGTCAGATTTTTAATACCCTGCAGAAAGGATTTGAAAGTCTTGCATCCATTACCGGAAAAACACCGGCCTCCTCCGCTTCTCCCGGCTGGATATGTAATGATGAAATTCTTGAAATTAAAGAAAGGTTACCATTTTTATATAACAGCGACACAAGGGGCTCCCACATTTTTTTCCCAATGGCAGGTAACAGGATTTTAAAGCAGCCTCAAATTCCTGTTACCCTGCCAACTTATGATGAAATTATCGGTCGCCGGGGGATTTGCGAAATCAATTACAATGAGTACCTTCTTTCATTGATAAAACCAGGTCAGCTCAATGTTTTGACCATACATGCAGAAGCAGAGGGAATTCACTGTCTTAATCTGTTTGAAAATTTTATCAGACAAGCGCTATCCATGAAAATTCGCATACTCCCTTTAAGCGAATTAATTAAAGAATTCTCTTCAAAAGGTTTAAGCAGAGTTGTCAGCAAAGAAATAAAGGGCAGACATGGTAAAATTGCCATTCAGGCCAATATGCGAAGGGAACTGAAAAAATGAAAAAAACAATATTCATGATTTCCGTGCTTTTTTTACTCCTGTATGTTCTCCCCCTCGGCATGAGACCTCTTGTCATTCCCGATGAAGTCCGCTATGCCGAGATTCCGAGAGAAATGATAACTAAAGGAGACTGGATTGTCCCACATTTAAATGGTCTGGTCTACTTTGAGAAACCGGTAATGGGATACTGGCTCAACGGGCTTGCCATTAAAATGTTTGGTGAGAATGCATTTGCCGTACGTTTTTTTTCTGCTATAAGTGCGGGATTGTCGGCTCTGATGGTCTTTTTTTTAACATCGATCTTCTTAGACAGCAGGCGAAAGGGAATATTGGCGACAAGCGTTTATCTGACATTTTTTCTGGTTTACGGACTTGGAGTATTCAGTGTGCTTGACGGGATGTTTTCCTTTTTTCTTACAGCCTGCATGGGATTCTATTTTTTCAGCTGGTCAAAAAGAGAAAGTCCTCGTTCTTTTTACAGCTATCTGGTCCTGTCGGGCATTTTTTGCGGATTTGCCTTTTTAACAAAGGGGTTTCTTGCTTTTGCTATTCCGATCTGTATAATCGTGCCTTTCCTTGCATGGGAAAAAGATTATAAAATGATTTTTACAAAATCTTGGATTCCAATTCTTGCTGCCCTGATAGTGATACTGCCATGGGCTTTTCTTGTTCATTTAAAGGCACCGGATTTCTGGCATTTTTTTTTCTGGCACGAACATGTAAAACGATTCTTTTCCAAAAGTGCCCAGCATAAGGAATCTTTTTTCTATTATTTCATGGTTCTTCCTGCAGCACTTTTCCCATGGATTTTTTTGACTCCTGCATCCATTACCGGCCTTCTAAAAAAAGGCCTTAAAAATCATCTTTTAAGATACTCGCTGTGCTGGTTTTTCTTTCCGTTTCTTTTATTTTCTTTTTCTTCAGGAAAATTACTAACCTATATTCTTCCCTGTTTCCCTGCTCTGGGAATTCTTTTGTCAACTGGCCTCATAAATTATCTGGACAGTAAAAGGACATATTGGTTTGATAAAGGTGTTTTTTGTCTGATGGGCATTGCAGGCCTTCTTATTATAGCGCTTTTCATTCTTCAAACCGGTATAATCGCATCCCTTGCCCCATTTGCCTATAAGATGCAGTGGAAAGCGATTCTGTTTTTTACGGGGCTTATTCTTTTCTTTTTTGTCCTTAAAAAAAGTTTAAATACCACAGACCGTACAAAAAAAATACTTCTGTTTGCTGCGGCTCCACTGTTTTTTTATTTTTCAGTAAATTTTATTTTACCGGATAAAACAATTTTGAGAAAATGCCCAGGAGAACTCATTCAGAAAAATATGAGGAAAATTGATAAAAATACCCTTATTTTTTCACCGTCAACGCCGCTTAGGGCAGTGTGCTGGTTTTTGAAACGTTCTGATGTTTTTATGCTGGACAGTGGAGAACTGGATTATGGACTTCATCAAAAAAAAGCTGCGGGCCGGCTGGTGGATTATAGAAAATTCTATAAAATTGCGAGTAAAGACAGGGGAAAAAGAAAGATTGCCCTTATAATTGATCAAAAAGCTTATTACAGGATAAAAAATCGCCTGCCGAAGCCTGAATTTTTAGACTCTTCAGGCAAAAACGGATTTGCATTTATTATTTTCTAACTTTTTCTGATATGTAATTTTTTGGTGTTTTTGGAGTTTATAATGAATAGATATATCCCTTTGATTCTTATTGGAGTATTACTCAATGCCTGTGCCCAAATCGTATTAAAGCAGGGAATGCGGGTTATCGGGCATTTTTCTTTTTCCATGGAAAATTTTTTCCCAATACTTTTCAAGGCCGGCCTGAATCCTTTTGTCCTCGCAGGTCTTTTTTGCTATGTGTTAAGTGTCATTGTGTGGTTGATGGTTCTTTCCAGGGTGGAAGTAACATTTGCCTATCCTCTTTTGAGTATCGGATATGTTGTCACTGCATTTGCCGGCTACCTGTTCTTTGATGAAAATATGAATTTTACAAGATGGAGCGGAGTTATCATTATATGCCTTGGTGTTTATCTCATCACGCGGACGGGATAACATGTTTTTTTAATCTTTTATGGGTATAATGCATGTGTAATTTAAAAACATGCTTTTGACGTTCCGATCTGTATAATCATACCTTTCCTTGCATGGGAAAAAGATTATAAAAGGTTAGCCACTTTTATCTCCATTGTTAACAGTCTTAAAAAACAGCTATCAAGGTCATTGGGGCATCTAATTTATAGTATGGTTTTTTGTAAAAAGCCCTTGTTAAAAACAGATTCAGAGTATATGTATGTATCCAAACCGGCTTCATGGATATTTTATGAGAGTTTACTGACTGTTAGACTTTTTTATAAATATTTTTAAGGTAGGAATTATGCAGCAACTGATTCGTAAATATTTACAATCCATATATGTCAAGTGCTTTTTTATCTTGGCAATATTTTTATTTGCCTCCCTCTATCCGGTGTCAGGATGGACCCACGGGATTAACTATGATTATAATCATGGATTAGGAAAAATAGATATCCGTTCCCAATCGCCTGCCCAGAGTCTGCGTCTTACTCTGCCCATGCTGATACCCGGAGATATAAAATCCGGCTGGGGGAGTCAAATCAATCTTACCTGGTCAAATGTGTGGGCCAGCGATCCCGCATATCTTCTTGACTATGAAATGCTTGATACCATTACAGGTATATCATACGGCTTTAACAGAAAATTGGGTATCATGATTCAATTTGAGAACCGCAGTTATTTTGGTGGAGCAATGGATAGCATGATTCAGCATTTTCACAGTGCATTTGGTATTGACCAGAACGGCCGGGATAAGGTTTCTGAAAACAGGGAAATCATACAGCGGTTTAATCCCCGGACAGGACAGCTGCTTAGTACAAATGCGGCAAGTGAACTGGACAATAACGGTGTTGGGTTAATAGTAAACTACAATATCACACCTGGCAGTAAATTCTGGCCATCTGCCAATATTTACGGTATCGTTCGCTACGGGCTTAACAGTCCGTTTATATGCGAGACAAGTCATCCTGTGGATTTCGGCTTTGGATTCGGCTCTGCCAAACGTCTGTCGGAAAAATGGTACACTTATATGTCCATGGGCTATACTTTTTACCAGCCGCGCTCAACAACGGCTGCACCGGGGGTTACCCCGATAGAGTTTGAGGATAGAATATTTAACGGTTTTTTCGGTCTTGCATGGAATTACACACCAGATTTTGCAATAATTGTACAATACCTGTACAGCGGTTCCGCTATAAAAAATTTACAGGGGGTTGATAAACCCTCCCATGAGATTCATATGGGATTTAAATGGAACACAGGATACGGTATCATGGAGTTTGCGTTCACTGAAAATATTATCAACATGGATAACAGCCCTGATTTCGGAATGCATACCGCATGGAATTACATGTTTTAAAG
>WFQS01000001.1 GCA_015486915.1 Desulfobacteraceae bacterium | reverse complement strand
CTTCCGGCCCATCTACTTCGTTGCATCAAAGGCCGAATACGTTGAGTATGCAACCTTTAATGCGCCTTGTACATGGGCCGGAATCCTGCGCTATTTCTGTTCAACTTATTTCATCTCCGATCCTAATTTATTTTATCGGCCTCATGGCCGTTATAGTAAAAATAGCATGATTTGAGGTAAAAAAAGGCGGGACATCTTTTATTGCAGGAGCAATCATGGGATTTTTTTTAAATTTTTTTGAAAGAAAGTGTCTTATATCTTTTCTGTTCCAGCCGTAAGGATGTGTAAAATTTAAATACAAAGAGAGATCTCCTTCGTAGAACCTGTCCGTTTCAAGAGCCTCTGCATCCTCACTGAATCTTGGAAGATTAAATATAGCGGTATTTATAAAACTTATTTCATGGCTGTGATCTGCGACATAAGCAAGCGTTTTTTCTGCCGATTCTTCAGTTTCCCGTAAAGTTCCGAAAAGAAGATAAACATAGGTTGCTATACCCGCTTTTTTAAGGGATGAAAGCACATCTGAAACCATGGCAAGATCAGTACCTTTGTGCATATAGTCAAGCACATCCTGATCTCCTGATTCCAGACCGAGCTTCAGCATCCTGCATCCTGAACTGTACAGAGCCTTTGAAAAATCAGGATTTGCAAGTTCTTTCATAAACCTTGCAAAGCCATACCATACAAAGGGCATTTTCCTTTTTGAAATGGCTTTTAAAAGGGAATAACTTAAAGAATTGTCAAGAAAATGAACAGTATGGGGATGATATCGTCTGTTCAGGTCTGTTAGATCATCAAGAACATCCCCGGTCTTTTTTGATGAATAAAGACTTTTTTCAGCTCTTTCAGGACAGAATCTGCATTTATTCCAGTAACAGCCCGTTGAAGCCCTGTAGGGAAGAATCCTGCCCGGAGAAAGATAGGAATCCCAGGACGCAAAATCATAATCAGGCAGAAATTTTTCTCTTTTTTCCATTTTCTGCCCTGAAATTTCAAGAAGTGTCTTTTCACCCTGCCCCTTAACCATTATATCAATGATGGAATCAAACGAATTTTTCCAGTCAGGAAAACTCATCCATGAAGTAACAAGTCCGCCCCCCATGATAATTTTCTTTCCGGGAAATTTTGATTTTATCCATCCTGCAAGGGCAAAACCAGTCAGTGCCTGACTGAGATAGCACAGGGAAATCCCAATATAATCTCCTGCATCACCGTCATTTTTTTCAGGTGATCCATCTTTTAGTGAAATTACGATTTTTTTTAATAAAAAATCCTCAAAATAACCGTAAAAGGGATTTTCATTAAAATGTTCAAATGAAGAGATAAGGTCACGGGTTTTAACCGGTGCAAGAAGTGAATCATGGTAATCTGCAAGGCTTATCCTGAATCTTTCAGGCAAAAATGAACCTATGGCCCTGTTCACCTCAAAAACTTTCTGCCTGTATCTTTCCATATTTGTATATAAACATGGATCTTTTAAATCGGATAGATTCCGCTTAAAATGGCTGAAAGCTCTTTTTGTCCAGGTACGGCACTTAATATTATCCAAATTATCAGATTGACTATGGGAATATCCAAGCCATAAAAGCGCGTCAAGATTTGCATCAATCACCGTACATTTTATACCATGGTGTTTTAAGGCCCCTGAAAGATATGCCACTCCACCGGGAGGCTCACATATTTTAGCTGCAGGGGGATAGATTAAAATCATAGAACAAATTTAAATTCCCATTCTGTTGCAATATTTTTTATGCCACACATGCTTAGGATCGAAAATTTTATAACCGGAATTCTGCGCTATTTCTGTTCAACTTATTTCATCTCCGATCCTTAAGAGCAGATCTCACAGATCATGCTGGTTACTTTCTTTCTTGCTTCCTTAAATCTCTTATCCCTGAAACCAGGTTTCCACCCTGAATGTTTAACCTCATCGGAAACAATGAGAACCGCTGCAATATCTTTTCTCCTGTATTTTGCAACACTGAAAAGAGCAGAGCATTCCATTTCCACGGCAACAGCACCTCTGTCTTTAAAAAAAGCAACTTTTTCCGGTGTCTCCCTGTATATGGCATCCGTTGTCCAGACATCTCCTTTTCTGTATTGAATATCTCTTTTCAACATTTCCTTGATTAAAATATTTCCAAGTTTTAAATCAGAGGAGATCAAAGGAAAATTATCATCTGTTTTAATATAATTTCTCGAAGTTCCTTCATCGGATATGGCTGCATTGGGAATCAGGATATCCCCGGTATTAAGAGATGAAGAGACAGAACCGCACCATCCAATAACAATTATTTTTTCTGCGCCCTTTGCAATAAGGGATTCTAACAGGGCTGCACCATAGGGAGCCCCCATGTAAGGCCCTGTATATGAACTGTTACCTGAATCAAAAATACCCTTTTCACCGTTTTCAGGGGTGAAAAGGGTACTCATAAAAAAAGAAAATGTTTTCCCTTTTTTAAATTTCTGCTTAATATACCTTAAATCAGGTTCTGCACTGACCATAATAGCAACGGGTCCGATATCACGCGGTCTTCCCGTTCCCATGGGCGAAATAATTGACTTGCTATTCAGGTCCGACAAAGCCGGATAATTCATCCTTTACCTCGTCTATAACATCGTAAAGCCACATTACATCCTCTATGCTCAGCCTTCCAGCCTTGGTGGGAACCCTGTCGGTTCCGTCTTTTTTCTTTAGAATTCTCGGGCCTATCTGTAATTTGGCTTCTCCTTCACCATACTGCTGTATGGAGAGGATAAGCCCTGTCTCTTCACATTTCCATTCCTT